>JAQUNY010000144.1 GCA_028717405.1 Eubacteriales bacterium | reverse complement strand
CTTAAGGAATACCATATTGATCATGTTTATGTATATGTTCTTCGTCCGCGGGATTTACAGTTATCTGGCGGTGATGATATCTGAGCTGGGTGGGGGGCCGTTAAGCCTTGGCTATACGTATTTCCTTGATGCAGGGCCCGAAATAGTCACGTTTTTTCTGGCATCCAGACTGCTTGCAAGATTTGAAGGCAGGTGGCTGGTGTTATCGGCACTTTTATTGCAGGTGGCAAGGCTTTCTTTGATATTTGTGTTCGATAATACTATTTCCATAATGCTGCTGGGCATACTGGGCGGATTTTCATACGGGTTGATAGCAGCTGCCTATAAGACCCAAATCTACGAGCTTGCGCCGGACAGGATAAAAATCAGCTGTGTCAGCCTCAGTGAGTCTATTATAGGATTTGCGGGACTTTGCAGCGTGCCTGTGTTCGGCTTTGTGACCGCGGAATACGGCGGAAGGGTGTCGGTGGCCGCGGCTCTTGTGCTTTCATTGTTAACGGCAGCATTTGTTATAAAAACACAGATATTAAAGAAACATATAAAGAAGACAAATACAAAGAAGACCCGGATACCAAAGCGTGTACGAGGAGTAAAGATATATGATGAGTAAAGATACTTATGAATATAAGCTTAATTATGTTAAAATAATGTTGAAATACAGATAAAAATAATGGGATACTGATAGAGAAAGGAGTTTCATTATGAGAGTCTTGGCAGTGGGATGCCATCCGGACGATCTTGAAATAAACTGTTACGGAACGCTGGCGAGGTATATCGAAAGAAAAGATGATGTCTTTGTCTGTAATGTAGCTAATGGTTGTATGGGGCATATGGTCATACCCCCGGACGAATTGAAAGCCATCCGGAGAAAGGAAGCGGAAAAAGCAGCCGCACTGATAGGGGCGAAGGAGTATTTCTGCCTTGATGTTAACGATCTTGAGGTGGTTTCGTATGATAAGGACGTAATCAATAAAATGATCGATGTTATCCGTTATACAAAGCCTGATGTAATAATCACACAGTACCCGAATGATTATCAGCGTGACCATAACGAGACCAGCGCGCTTGTATTTAATACCTGTTTTATGGCGTCCATACCTCACTACACAACAAAATATCCCGTCCATCCGAAGCTTGTGCCCATCTACTACATGGAACCATCGTCAGGGAATTCATTCACACCGACTGATTATGTTGATATCACAAATACGATCGACATCAAGCTCAAAGCGCTCTCATGTCATGAAAGCCAGATAAAATGGCTGGCTGACCATGTCGGAAAGGATGTTATTGAAACTACGCGTTCAGCTTCAATGTACAGAGGCAAGCTGAGCCAGGTGAAATATGCCGAGGCCTTTGTGAGATGTGATCATGCCCTGAAAATGACAACATCAAGGCTGTTGCCCTGAAATATAGTCAGGAAATAAAAGGAGACCGGAAAATGGGAGAATGGAAAATCGGAGTAAGTTCCTACAGCTTCAGCAGGCTGGTAAAAAGCAAGGCAATGCGTCAGATCGACGTTGTGCCTAAAGCAAAAGAAATGGGCTTTGATTTGATTGAAATGTCCACATTTATTCTTGAAGAAGGTGAGACCAGGGAAACCTTTGCTGAAAAAGTCAGGGATGAATGTGCAAGGCATGGGATAAGAATCGGAAATTATACAATAGGCGCAGATTTTATCAATGGTTCGGGAGGAGACCTGAAAGCCGAAATAGAGAGGGTCAAAGGAGAAGTCCGCGCAGCTGCAATAATGGGCGCGCCGGGGATGAGACATGACGGAACATCCGGATTTGCGGCGCAGGTCAGGAGAAAGAGGACCTTTGATGATGCACTGCCGAGGCTTGTCGAAGGCTGCCGCGAAATAACATTATATGCAGAGCAGCAGGGAATCAGGACAATGGTAGAAAACCATGGAAGATTCTGCCAGGACAGCGAGAGGGTTGAAAAATTGATAAACAGCGTGAACTGTGAAAATTTTGGTGTCCTGATCGATATGGGAAATTTCCTTTGTGTAGATGAAGACCCGTCGCTTGCTGTGGCAAGGCTGGCCCCGTATGCCTTTCACGTCCATGCGAAGGATTTCATTTACAAGAGCGGCATGATGCCGTCACCGGGAGAAGGCTGGTTCGAAACAAGAAACGGCAACTATTTGCGTGGTACAGTGATCGGGCATGGTATAGTCCCGCTCATGCAATGCCTCAGGTTATTAAAGAAAGCAGGTTATACCGGCGACCTGTCCATTGAATTTGAAGGGATGGAAGAACCGGAAAAGGGAATCCGAGCAGGTTTTGAAAATCTTAAAAGGTATGCTGCCATGGCATAATAAAAGCCTTTTACAGGGAGGGCAGGTTATGTTTAAGATAGGAGTAATGACTGATTCGTTCAGGAGAGGGCTGAAGGGTGGAATTGAAGCGGCCGGCGAGTTGGGGGCTGAGGGCGTCCAGATATATGCGACCCGCGGAGAGATGGCTGCAGAAAACATGACTCCGCCAAAAATTTCAGATCTCAGAAAAATCCTGAGTGATAATGGACTTGTAGTATCAGCCTTGTGCGCTGATTTCGGCGGCCATGGGTTCACTGTAAGGGAAGATAACGCAGTAAGGATCGAAAAATCAAAAAGGGTCGTTGATCTTGTCCTGAAACTTGACAGCAGGATCATAACCACACATATAGGCGTTGTGCCTGAAACCCCCGACGACACGTATAAAGTACTTCAGGAAGCCTGCAACGATATCGGATCCTACGCTGAAAAGAACGGAGCTGTATTCGCGGTCGAGACAGGTCCTGAAAAGGCAGAGGTGCTGGCATCTTTCCTCGACAGCCTCTCAACTGCGGGAGTAGGTGTCAATATGGACCCGGCTAACCTGGTGATGCTTTATGGAGATGATCCGGTAAAGGCTGTGCACACACTTGCCAAATATATCGTCCACACCCATGCAAAGGACGGGATCAGGCTCGATCCGCCACAGGTCATAAAGGGCAGGAAACATGGCTATCTCGAAACACCGCTCGGGGAAGGCGGCGTGGATTTTGAAAAATATCTTGATGCTCTCAGGGAAATCGGATTTGACGGATTTCTTACGATAGAGAGAGAGGTTGGAGAAGACCCATATGGCGACATAAAAATGGCTGTTGAATTCCTGAGGAAGAAAATCAGGTAAACACTGTTAAATTTAACGAGAAGAGGAAAAGTGATCATGGGAAAAATGAAAGTGGCAATAATCGGGTGCGGGAATATTGCAAATGCAGCGCACCATCCGGGGTATGCGGCAAGCCGTGATTTGTGCGAGATCAAATATTTCGTCGATATCATACCTGAAAGGGCAAAAACCCTGCGTGACAAATATGGCAGCGGGGAATATCTTGAAGATTATCACACCATACTTGGTGACAGCGAACTTGAGGCTGTATCGGTTTGTACGCCGAATTACCTGCATGCTCCGATATCGATGGATTTTCTGAATGCAGGCAAGCATGTCCTTTGTGAAAAGCCTGTTTCAGTTAACTACAAGCTGTCATGCGACATGAAGGCAGCCGCAGATAAAAATAACAGGATACTTGATATTGGTGTTGTCAACAGGTTCAATAACGGCATAAACAAAGTCCGTGAGCTTATACAGAGCGGAGAGCTTGGAGGTATATATCATGTTTATGCCCCATTCAGGCGGTACAGGGGGATCCCGGGACTCGGCGGGCCTTTTACCACTAAGGCTATGTCGGGCGGAGGAGCTTTGATAGATATAGGCGTGCACACAATAGACTATGTGCTTTACTGCCTGGGCGCAAAAAATCTGAAAAGTGTTTCCGCGTCCTGTTATTCCAAGCTTGGTGTAAACATGAAGGAATATGCTTATACAGGTATGTGGGCGGGCCCGCCTGATTACAGCGGGACATACGATGTAGACGACTTTGTGACAGGAATGATAAGGGGCGACGGATTCACGATCACCTTCAACGGCGCGTGGGCGCAGAATATAGCAGACACTGACAACGGTGTGGAATTCCTTGGCGACAAAGCGGGGATAAAGCTGGCGGAGGACAGGTCATTCAAAATGTACTCGGTAATCAATAAGATGCCCTGTACTATACAGCCTTCTTATGCAAAACAGGCCAGCATGTTCAATGATGAATTGCGCAGTTTCCTGCAGGATGCGGCGGCAAACACCAAAGGACGCAATAATATCGATCATGTCCTGCTCACGGCACAGGTGCTGGATGCGATATACAGGTCGTCTGACGAAGGCAGAGAAATTGCTTTATAAGCTGCTGAAGTTCAGCTGCTGAAGTTCAGCTTGCACCGTCAGGCTCATGTGTGTTAGAATGTCATCATGTTGTACGGGGTGTGGCTCAGTTTGGCTAGAGTGCTTGGTTCGGGACCAAGAGGTCGCCTGTTCGAATCAGGTCACCCCGACCATATGGCAAAAAAAATGCGGCGTTTTTATGCCGCATTTTTTTATGATATTATATTGATGCAGGCACAAAAATTTTATCCTGTTGTTGCTGGCAGGTATCAGGTAAGGGTGTTGAAATGGCAGAAATTGAACGCACAAAATGCACAAATAATATAATAGGTATACCGGCCGGCGATCCTGCCGGAATAGGACCTGAAATAGTTGTAAAGGCTCTGTCGGACCAGGGCATTTATAAGCTTTGCCGGCCGCTGGTATATGGAGACAAATATATATTTGAAGAGATAAGACGTGTTTTGTCTCAGAACGTCACATTCAATATTGTAGAAAAACCGGGGGATGGCGTATATACACATGGTATAATCGACATCATACAGCCGGAGGGCAAAGCGGAAGAGAAAACAGCCTTCGGCAAGGTAAGTGCAGCGGCAGGCAGAGCTTCGTACAGATACATAAAGGCCGCAGCTGAAGCCGCAATGCACAGGGAAATCGCAGCTGTAGCTACGACGCCGATAAACAAAGAGGCCATAAAGGCAGCCGGTATAGATTTTATCGGCCAT
>JAQUNY010000143.1 GCA_028717405.1 Eubacteriales bacterium | reverse complement strand
ACCTGAACTCGTTGAACGTAAATGCCACATAGTAGAGGCGTGCGAAAATTATCGCCACCGGAGCGGCAAACAGTACAAGATCTATAATATATTCAGACTTGATGCCGAAATTCCTGCTTTGCCTCATCGCAAGCAACACAGCCAAAAGGAATGCAGCAGCAATAATAACTCCATACCAGTATACCGTCACATTTCCTGTTTGAAATGCAACCGGGTCAATATTGAACTTAAGCCCCCATAATCCCGGGAATTCTATGGTGTTCATCAGTCTCCCCCTTTTAATGGCTTGATAACAGACATGGCAAGATATTTATCGTTAAATGTTTCTTCAAATACACCGCTTACATAATCATAAGATATTTTTTTATAAATTTCAATATTATCAAATAAAGATACACCTTTGAAATAGCCTGAAATAAATGAATTCGTTATGCCCTCCGCCGAATTAAATCTTCTTACAAAAGAGCCTTCTGCCGCCTTGAGCAGCCGCCTGTACGCCTCTGCGGGCAAACCCGCCTTTCTGGCTTTACTGATGCTTTCCAGTATACTCTCTCCGGCTTTGTCAGGTTCAGGCGATTCGCCTCCGAACATTGAATACCCGTAATTCACCTCAGCAGTATAGCTGCTGTCAAAGGTTTCGTTTATCAGTCCGCATGAATATAACTCCCCATAGGTATTTGAACTTTTACCCATAAGTATTTCGAGAATAATGCCGACAGCTGTCCTTCTCATCAGATACCCCCTGCCGTTGCACTCAGGCGCGGGATCCTTTTATCCCATCGTGAAGATCGGGGCTGACACAGACATGGAATGTTCGATTAAAGGCGCAGCAATTTCTTTTGGTTCCTCAGGGAAGATCCTTGTTATGCCGCCGTCCAAATCCATCTCGCCACCCGCAGTCCCCCGGGGAGACCTGCCCCAGTCCGCAAGCGCTTCGCCTGTCCATTCAAAAAATTTATCCGGGTCGATGTCTCCTGCTGCTGCGATCACCATATTAGCAGGTATGTAAAAAGTATTATAACATTTCAGGAGAGTGTCCCTGCTGATTTTCCCAATGCTTTCAACAGTTCCCGCAATGTCAATTCTTACAGGGTTATTTTGATAAAGAGCGTTCAGAAAGCCAAAATATCCTCTCCAATCCGGATCATCAGCATACATGTTTATTTCCTGGGCAATTATTCCTTTTTCTTTTTCGACGCTTTCTTCTGTAATATACGGGTTCCTGACAAATCCTGTGAGAAGACGATAATTATCCCTGAACCTGTCTGTGCATGAAAACAGGTATGCTGTCTGTGAAAATCCCGTATATGCATTGGGACTTGAACCAAGCGCTGAAAATTTGTCCATTACATTCCCGTTTTTCTGTTCAAAGAGTTTGTGTTCCAAAAAATGCGCTGTACCATCCGGAACTGTCACGGGCTCCATATCTCCGGGCGCGATGAAAGTATTGTTTACAGAACCGTAATTGACAGCAAAGGCCGCATATTTCTTTAAACGTCCTTTCATGGGGATCAGAAATGCCTTAAGTCCGTTTGAATACTCATAAATATGAAGCTTTTCGCCTATTTCCGGATATTCCATTGTTGTCATTGCCATGTGCGGGCGTCCCTCCCATGATTATTTCACAAGCTGATTTTATTGCATGATCATATTATTTCAGGAAAAAGACTGTATCCAGCTCAATATTCCCTGCAGCTTCAATAATATCATCCTTAGTGACCGATCTGAATTTTGCGGCTGCATCCACGGGCGAATCCGATGTACCGGTAATGCTCTGTCCCAGCCAGTGTTCAACCAGCCCGCCGGGGCTGTCGCTCATTGCTTTAAGTGAAGTAAGGATCGTTTTGAGCGTGGCTTCATATTCATAGTCGGAAATATTGCCCGCCTTCATGTCATCAAGCTGCTTCAGTATTATGGCAGATGCCTTTTCTTTGTCAGAAATTTCTATCCCGCTGTTAACGGTCATAATACCCTTGAATCTGTCGATCCTGGAATAGATGTAATATGCCAGGCTGTTTTCCTCTCTTACATTGCGGAACAATTTGGAGTGAAGACATCCCCCGCCTCCGAATATTGCGTTGCAGAATGAAAGGGCATAATACCGGCTGTCCTCCCCGGTAATCCCTGTCCTGAAACCCATGCAGAGTTTTCCCTGAGTAAGCTTCATATCTTCACATATCTCTTTGGGGACAGGCTTCCCTCTGTATTCATCCGCAAAGGGGATTTTTGTCACACCTGAACGGTCAATGCCTGAAAATAAAATCCTGCAGGCTTCCAATATCCTTTTGTCGCTGATGTCGCCGGTCACGAATATATCGGCAGGACATCCGGCAACAGCTTTCCGGTAATGCTCAAAAAGGCTTTTTGCATTTATTCCTTCCAGGTCTTCTGTCTTACCGGTCTCCATTATGCCGTATGGTTCATTTATACACATTTCTTCGATACAGCGTTCCGCGGCGTATCCGGCCTTATCATTTATGCGGCTCTCGATAAGCGATTTGTGGTTCTCGATTTCCCTCTCAACGTGCTTTGGCCTGAAAAAACCGTTTTCAAGGAACGGGTCCGTAATAATGGCGGACAGCAAACTGAAGCAATCCTCAAAGAGATGTCCGCCACTGTTTATAAACCTGTCGGAAACAAAATCTATATGAAAACTGATTATCTGCCTTTCGCCTTTTTTATGTGTACCGCAGCTGAAAGCTGAGCCATAGAGCTCCTCCAGGCGCATCGAAATATCTTTCATCTCAGGGTATCCTGCAGTCCCTGCTTTAAGTATCGCCGGAATCAGCGAATTCAAAGCAGCCCTTTCGCCTGAGAGGACATCCTGTAAAAAAACATGTATTGTATTTGTCTTGAACCTGCCTGACCTGATGCCGTATATCCCGGTATTGCCGATCACGGCAAGCCTGCGCATCTTCATTACGCATTTCCCCCGCTTCTGTCATTATTAAACTGACAATGTACGCCGCATCCATTAAAATATGCCCTTGTTTCCGTTATATCGTTATTTATACCCGATGCCAGTTCATTTATGCTCCCGAACTTTATTTCATCTCTTATCTTTCTGATAAACTCTACCTCAATAGTTTTACCGTAAAGATTTCCGTTAAAATCAAGTATGTGTGTTTCGACCGCATATCTTCCCGCATCACTCACGGTCGGATTAAAGCCGATATTCGTTACGCTTGGTAAAGATGCCCCGTCTATAAGAGTTTTCGTGATATATACTCCGCCGGCCGGCAAAGCAAGATGCTCCTGAGGGTAAATATTGGCTGTCGGGAATCCGATGCTGCCTCCTCCCAGCTTTCTTCCTGAGTCTACAGTCCCGCGAAGCGTATAATACCTGCCAAGCATAGGCAGTACTTTCTCCACCTCGCCTCCAGCTATATATCCTCTTATCAAAGTACTGCTGATTACCTTATCTCCATATTTGACAGGCGGCATTATAATTACTCTGAATCCGAAGCGTCCGCCCAGCGATACAAGTAAGTCTGCATTTCCGGCTCCCCTGTAGCCGAAGCGGTAGTTGAAACCAACCACCGCCAGCTTTATTTCAAACCTTTCCACCAATATATCCCGGACAAACTCATCCGGCCTCATTCTCGAAAACTTTTCATCAAACTCGTCATAGCATAAAAAATCAAGCCTGGTTTCTGACAACATCCTGATTTTCTGATCTATTGTCGTCAACAGTGGCTTGAATAGTTTTTTGCGTAAAATATTTTCTGTGTGGCTTGCAAATGTATAAACAACAGAATTCAGGCCTTCTCCGGATGATTCCGAAATCAGCCTGCCGATGAGCTCCATATGGCCTTTATGTAATCCGTCAAAATTACCGAGTCCGACAGCCGAAGGCCTTTTATGATTGTGATAGTTGATACTGCCTTTTATGGCTTCCATATCATGATTATCTCCTTATGTCTTAAACAGCCTGTCGCTCTTCAGCAGAAATTTTCCCCCGGCAATGGAAACCGTACCGATACCCAAAAATTCGCCGATACGATTGTAGGTCCTGACTATTTCACCATCTCGCAACTCATTATTATAATGGTTTTCATCTTCGGACTCTTTTTTTGCGGCAAATTCGTATAAAATTGCTCCGGTGGGAGCTGTGATCTCAATAATCTGACCATTCATATACCTGTGAGCACCCTCTTCACTGCTCAGCTGCACCGCCCTGTAACCTTTCATAAGCTGATCCGCCGGTATCAGCTTCAGTTTGCCCTCGCAGGCCTGAGCCTTTATTTCTTCAAGAGTCTCCGACCCGGATATTTCCAGACCACCGCTTGAAGTTCTCAGGAGGAATGACATACACGCACCACAGCCCAGTTTCTCTCCGATATCATGGCAAAGTGTCCTGATATACGTGCCTTTTGAACACAATACATCAAAAACAGCCCTATCCTTCCCATTAAAATGTCTCAGGATCATGGAATGGACATGTACGGTCCTTGCCTTCCTCTCCGCTGTTTTTCCTTCTCTGGCCAGCTTGTAAAGTCTGACACCATTTACTTTAACAGCCGAATACATCGGAGGCAGCTGCTCATACTCTCCGATAAAGCCCTCAGCTGCAAGCCGCAGGCTTTCCTCGTCAGGAAAGGAATCAGTAACTGATGTCACCTTACCTTCCATATCCATTGTGTCTGTAGTAAAGCCAAAAACAATTTCAACTCTGTATCTTTTATCTGTATTCGTCAGTATCCCCGAAGCTTTGGCTGCATTGCCGACACAGACAGGCAGGACGCCGGCTGCCTGCGGATCAAGTGTTCCCGTGTGCCCGACCTTTTTTATATGCAGCAGATTCCTGATATATGCAACAACATCAAATGAGGTCATCCCGGGAGGTTTAAGGACATTAAGGACACCGTCCATCATCCCGTCACCCTTTCGATTTCTTTTCTGATTTCGTTTATCACATCATCCCTGGCCCCGGCCATTGTTCCTGAAAAAACACATCCGGCAGCCTTGGCATGTCCTCCTCCTCCGAAAGCAGA
>JAQUNY010000142.1 GCA_028717405.1 Eubacteriales bacterium | reverse complement strand
ATGCAGTGCGGTTTACCAGGCAGGTACGAAGGAAATAAGCCCGTTCATGCCGGAAAAAGTTAAAGAATATGTGGATAATATAGTAAATGATATCCATGGCGGAGATAATGAAGAGATGCTTAATTATACGCAGTATAAGGACATTTGGGGATACCTTGCCACCAATTTCCCATATATAGCCCGTGCAAAAGAAAGTTTCCATCACCCGGCGACCTTGTGTGGTGCCAGGGGTTGCATACGTGCTTGCCTGGACCACCTTGACAAGAAGGGCGTCCTGACAAGAAAATTCAAACACCCTTTCAAAGACCGCAAGCCCTGGTCGCTGGCTTAGTTTATTACATCAGGATTAATTATAATATACTGATTGATGAAGCTGAGGCGCCTCTTTCCCCAGCCGTAACAATAAGTTGCGGTTTCTTGCCTCAGGCTGTATTTTTTCATGATAGCTGTTGTCAGGATGCGTATTTCAGGATAAGATTGTGGACATAAAGCAGGAGGTATAGCATTTATGTTCTGCCATAATCAGACCTTTAATGGGACCTATAATGGGACCTATAATGGGACCCATAACGGGACCCATAACGGGACCCATAACGGAACTGTGAGTGTAATAACCGGACGTGAAAGATTCCTGAATGTGATGGAATATAAACCGGTAGACAGGATACCCAATGTCGAAGTGGGCGTCTGGGGCCAAACGAAGCAGCGGTGGATGGATGAAGGGCTCGACCCGGACAAGGTGAAATGGGATTGGTGGACCGGTGATGAATATTTTGGTATAGATCCTCGTGAGTATATCAACATTGATTTTGGCATGATACCGCAATTCAAACGGGAAATTATTGAGAAGGCCGACCGCTACGAGATATACAGGGACAACAAAGGCATATTACATAAGGCCATGACAGAAGGAGTCGTGTTCGGCACCCGTCCCAGCATGGACCAGTATCTGGATTTCCCTGTCAAGGATAGAAAGGATTTTAGGAAAATCAGGGAAAGGTATCAGCTTGATGCAAAAAGGTATCCGGCCGATTGGGAGGAAAAACTGCTGCCCAATTGGCAATCTTGTGATATCCCGCTGATATTCGGCAGGAATTGCAGCACGCTCGGATTTTACTGGCGTGCACGGGAGTGGATGGGCACAGAAAACCTGTCTTATGCGTTTTATGACCAGCCTTCATTGATACATGAAATGATGGAGTTTATTGCTGACTTTACTATTGAGGTTTCCAAACCTGTACTGGCAAAATTATTTGCCAAGGGTATTCAGGTTGATTATGTAATGATAAACGAAGACATGTCGATGAAAGCAGGGCCGCTTATTGGACCGCCGCAGTATAAGGAATTCATCTTTCCCCATATGCGCCGGCTGGCAGACTTCTATAAAGCAAATGGTGTCAGGTATGTGATGGTTGACACTGACGGCAATTGTGACGTGCTCATCCCTCTCCTCATGGAGTGTGGAACAGATGGGTTATGGCCGCTTGAGAGAGTAGCCGGCATGGATCCTGTAGAACTCAGGAAGAAATATGGCAGGGATTTAAGGCTTTACGGAGGTGTCGACAAGATGCGGATTGCTCGGGGCAGGGAGGAAATAGACAGGCATCTGGCCGAAATGCTTCCGCTTATAGAAGAAGGCGGATTTATCCCCACAATTGACCATACAGTGCCTCCGGACATTTCACTTAGTGACTTCACTTATTACATGAAGAGAAAAACTGACTTGCTGGCTGGGAAGTTTTAAAATTAAAACATTATTTATTCTCAAATATTATATTTATTTTTGACAAAAACATGTTTAAAAATCATATTGATTGAGGCATCTGAGGGATATAAGATGAAACAGTCATATTATTGTGTCGCGACAATAACTGTTATGCAGGTGTCTTATTGGTATATTTGCGGCCTGTACGAAGACTGATGATGATGCTGCAACAGGCAGCAGTACAAAAACAGCTGCAGCTAAGACTACGGCAAAAGCAACCACTGTATCCGAAAACAAGTCAACCACAAAAACAAATACAGCTGTTGCATCAAAAACTGCTGCTTCAGTACCGACAGTAACAGGGACTGCTGATCCTTCTGAAGCAAATATCAGCGAATCAATTGAGCAAGAAGATGATATCGTTGAAGACACAAATGAAACCAGCTTTATTACTGATGAAAGCTTCGATCTCAAGGGAGCAAAAGTAACGATGATGGCACAATACACCTGGCAGCTGCCTTTACCTGACACCAAGAGCCCATTATGGATAGTTTTTCTTGACAGGGTAAAAGCAGCCGAACAAAAATACAATTTCAAATTTGAAATCAGGCAACCTATGATTACCAATGGAACTGTATTCAATCAAACTTTGGTAAATGAATATATGGCGGGAGTGAAGTCCGCCGATTATATTGGCCTTTCGTCCAGTAGCGCAATGCCGGGACAATTTAACCTTGGACTGTTTACGCCACTGAGTGATTATCTGGACTATGAAAGCCCTTTGTTTAAAGTAAGTGATCATATTTATAAGGGGACTTACTGGAAAGGAAAGCATTACGGATTGAGGAATGGATTAGCTAATAACGCAAGCTGTATGTTATTCTACAATCGCCAGCTTACCAACAGGGAAGGACAGCCTGATATAACTGATCTCACTGAGAACAATCAATGGACTTGGGCTGCGATGGAAAGTATAGCTGTTAATTGCACAAAAGATGTAAATGGCGACGGCATATTGGATCAGTATGGCATTGTAACTATCAATGATTGGATTTATTTAAAACTACTGCTTTATTCAAATGGTACCGTAGGTATTAATTATATAGATGGGAAACTGCAGTATATGATGGACCAGCCGCAGGCTTTAAGGGCGATACAATATGCGGTGACTTTGGCCTTTATCCATAAAGTATACAAACCTGATGCCAATCTTTATAAAAGCGGCAATGCTGCAATTTACTTAAGCAACGGGCTTGGGGGAAATAACGCGAATATCGTTTCCGGACTGGAGTCAGCGGTAGGTTTGCTTCCCATGGGCGTTGATGTAAGAGATTACCAGAATATCGGAGCGCAAAATCCTTTTGGGATGTCAGCCCTGGTTGAAAACAAAGAAGAGATGGCAAAGCTGATGGCTGAATTAATGATTAATTGGGATGAAAACGGAAATGACTGCCCTGAACTTGCAAAGGCAAAATTGGAGCTTGCCCCGGATGCATGGATGTGGGATCCAAACAATACCACAACCCACTATTATTTATCGGAAAGGGAGTTCCTGCTTCAGAAAAGGGCAGCTAATAAATATGAACCTGATTTCATAGGAGGCATCAGCGGCCTGGATTGGTATTTGAGAACCTATCTGTGCACACCTGTCTTCAACGGTGAAAAATCCGTAGTCCAGGCAGTTACCAGTATTAAGGATTCTATCCAAACTGACTATCTTGATGCTTTTAACTGATGTTTTGCAGACAAAGAAGCGCTTGTATGACGGAGCTGGCTTTATATAGAAATATATAAAGCCAGCTCCATTTTTACCGATGATGAATATATAAAAACAAAAGAATAATAAGATAACGGAAACCTTTCCGGTTTAAAGATAAGTATTTGATTGAAGCAAGAGGTACATAAATGTTGATTAAGTCAATAATAGATAAATTGACGTTAAGGGAAAAAATTGGACAGACCGCTGTGATAGGTCAGAAAAGCCTTATCCAGGTGTATGATATGAATGAGTTTTTTAAGACACAGCCATATGGGGGCGTCTGGTCGCAGGGAGTAAAACATCAATCTTTTAACAATATACTGGATGAGGTTGGTGATAATGCTGGTATAGAGTATTCAAGAAGATATGGCATGTGGATAAAAGGGATTAATGAAAACCTTAAAGTACCTCTGTTTTCAACACTTGACGCGGAAAGGAGAGTATCTGGCAGCTGCTTAGGCGCATCTGACACAACTTCCGCTACCGGAATCGGAGCTGCACATTCAGAGAAACTGGCATATGAAATAGGCTCGTGTGTGGCATCTGAGTTGCTGGCTGCGGGAAATAACTGGATATGGGGCCCGGTTGCCGATAATCCAAGCCCTTTTTGCGCTGTATCACTGACACGGACTTATTCCAATGATGTAGACTTATGCTGCAAGCTGGTTGTAGCGCAAATAAAGGGAATACAGTCAGAGGGAGTAGCCGCGACCGCCAAACATTTCCCGGGAGCTGATAAGGATGAATACAGGGATGCGCATGTAACTGCATCGGAACTAAACCAGTCTGTTGAAGAATGGTATGAAAGACAAGGACGCATATTTCAGGCAGCAATTGACGCCGGAGTCTATTCGGTCATGGTGGGACACATTTCATTTAAAGCTATAGATGAAGCAGGTAAAACAGATATAACAGACAAAACAGATAAAGCAACTAAAGAGGATAAACCGGACAATGACAAAGTCGTTAAGTTATGTTCCGAAGATTATAAGGCGTGGTTTAAAGAAATATCCAAACACTTGAAAATCAATCCAATAATAGCCATGGACGCAGAAAAAGGTGCGAAGGACATTTTTGACGACATGACAATGACAGCGGGGGCTCCTGCCCTTGGTGCAGCTGCATCTGAGAAACTCGCGTATAAAATCGGCGAATGCATAGCGGCAGAAATAAAACACGCCGGTGTTAGCTGGTTATGGAGCCCTGTTGTTGATTTATCAAGCCGGTTTAACTCTGTCAACATAGGCAGAGTATTTTCAGATAGCGCGGAATTGCAGAAAAAGCTGGCATGTGCCCAAATCAAAGGAATACAATCGAAAAGTGTTGCCGCCGGAGTTAAACATTTCCCGGGCACTGATTTGGAAGAATACCGTGACCCACATATTACACAGACTGTTATAAGCAGCTCATTAGATGAATGGGAACGGAGCCAGGGTATGATATTTCAAGCTGCTGTGGATGCGGATGCATGGTCGGTAATGGTCGGGCATGTTGCGTTTCCTGCGGTCGATGATACAAAAATAAACGGAG
>JAQUNY010000141.1 GCA_028717405.1 Eubacteriales bacterium | reverse complement strand
GAAATAGTATTTTAGATAACATTAATATTATGAGAAAAGCTGAAAAGGGGCAGGACAGTGAGCCTGTGATCCTTGAAGGGCTGACACATAACTATGTGAGGGTATTTGCTCAGGGGCAGCCTGAATATAAGGGAAAGATTTTTACCGTCAACATGGAAAGGGCTTTCACAGAGCACGCTGAAGGCAGCATAGCAGAGTAAAATCTTCTGTTGCACATTCTGCTGACGCTGACAGTACATTCCGCTGTAGGCTGACAGTACATTCTACCTTCTACATTCTGCCTTCTGCTTGTAATAGACATGGCGATGTAATATACTTTTAGTGCCGGATGACATGAAAACAGCCCGGTTGCAGCGTGATATATGATTTACCCGGAGGGCAAAGACAATGACAAATAATGAGACGATGATGTTCAAACTTGGCAAGGACAAGGAAAATAAAGCCCGCGATATTTTGGTAGCAGTTTATGCCGCCTTGAAGGAAAAAGGATATAATCCTATTAATCAGATCATAGGATATATTTTATCAGGAGACCCCACCTATATCACAAATCATAATAATGCGCGCAGTACGATCAGAAAACTGGAACGGGATGAGCTCCTGGAGGAATTGGTAAAATTCTATCTGGAAAAGAACTCCTGAAGGAAATATTATATTATGAGGATCATGGGTATCGATTACGGCGATAAAAGAATAGGTATAGCAATGAGTGATCCCATGGGGTGGACAGCACAGGGGATTGAGACTGTGTTAAACGGAGGGAACCCGGGCTTGAGTGCATTAAAAAGGATAGCCGCGATTGCCTTTGAGTACAAAGCTGAAACTATTGTGGTGGGATACCCCAGAAATATGAATGGAAGCAGCGGCGGCAGAGCCGAAAAGACCGATATTTTTATCAACAGGCTTGAAAAGATAATTTTCGAAACATATGCCGGTGTGAAACCGGCTGTTATGGTCAAATGGGATGAAAGGCTCAGCAGTGTCGCGGCAAACAGGACAATGACCGAGATAGGGGTCAGGACGTCAAGGAAGAAGGGCATTGTTGACCAGATAGCTGCCGCCCACATACTGCAGGGATATCTTGACAATATAAGGATAAAAAACGCAGGAGGAGAAAAAGCATGAAGGAAGATCTTATAATCCTTCTTGATGATGACGGGAACGAATATGCGTATGAGCACATAGAAACTGTCGAAATGGACGGGAACGAATATGTTTTACTTGCCAGATATGAAGAGGCGGACGATCACGGCAAGTGCTGCTGTGGCCGTGACCCGGCAGTTGAAAATATTGAGGCTGCCGGCGATATAGTCTTCAATATTGAAGATGAGGATGAAGATGAATACAACGACGATGATGATACTGATGAAGGCAGCGATGACGGTGAATATGAAGAAACAGAAGTAGTCATTATGAAGGTCGTTCATGGAGATAACGGCGAAGACAGCTTTGCGGATATCGAAGATGAAGAGGAGCTTGAGGCTGTTTTTGAGGAATTCAAGATACGTATGGGCGATGAGTTTGACTTTGAATAATTTTTGTTAATAATGATTTTTGATCAGCATTGATTCTTTTTTCAATAAAGAAAGAAGCTGATCCCTATAAAGTGTGTCAGAGCACCGAAAAATACCAGAAGGTGCCAAACCATGTGATGAAATTTAAAGCCTTTTTTCGCATAAATGACAGCTCCGGCACTGTAGAAAAAGCCTCCACCGAAAATCAGCCAGAATAGAATTGCATTGGCCTGCCTGATAAAGAGCGGCATAAAAAGGAGGATAGTCCAGCCCATTATCAGGTAGATAAGAAGGGAAACTTTCGGCATGGATTTTTTAGATAATGATTTATAAAGCACACCAAAGATAACAGCAAGCCACTGTATTGAAAGCATCACAACTGCCTGCCAACCGCCGATGACAGAGATTGCGATTGGCGTGTATGTTCCTGCAATGGCAACATATATGAATATATGATCAAGTATCCTCATTATTTCCTTGTGCCTGGTTTCAGGAGCCATTGCATGGTATATGGTTGACATCAGGAACATCAGAAAAATCGATATACAAAAAACCGTGATCCCGGCCACATCATATAAGGTGCCGTGTAAGTATGCATTTATAGATACAACCGGGAACATGATCAGCAAAACCAGGGCAGCAACGCCATGTGTCACCGAGTTTGCAACTTCTTCCCCGAAGGTGAAGCGCCAGTGCTTCCTGGGTAATTTCTGTGATTTTAAAGGTTGAGGCGATTTTTGCGTATTCACACTTATCTGCTTCCGTAGTTATTAGTTCCAGGCAGGAGCTCATCCGGCAGCTTACTGGAATGGGGGCGGATCCTGTATCTGGATCTGGTTTACTGCGCCCAGCCCGTTATCACCGCGCACTTTATCTCCGCCTGCTAATACAGCTGAACTAAAAGCCAGGGTCAATAACACTGTGATCAGTACTGCCAGTACAATTTTTTTCATTTGCGTCTCCTCTCAAAAAAATTTTATTCAAAGACACATAGATGCTAACTACAGCATAATTATATACTCTCCGTCCCAATATGTATACACGCACGGAAGAAGCAATATTGTTTCTGTTTCCGCAGCAGCATCAGATAAGTGCAGTTTTGTCAGAGTGTGTCCACCGTTACCCATTGCCTTTCGGCTATTGAAAGGTCGACTGCCTCCAGCACCTGCGAGCACTTGACTCCGTCATTAAAGTCGGGTGATGTCGGGGTATCAGTGGCTATTGATTTAACAAACTCATAAATCTCATGGACAAAAGTATGCTCGTAACCCAGAACATGCCCCGCAGGCCACCATGCTTCGACATAGGGATGTACTCCTTCGGTTGCCTGGATGGTACGGAACCCGCAAAGACCTTCTTCATCATCAGCTGAGTAGTACTGAAGCTCATTCATACGTTCAAATTCAAACTTAATGCTGCCCTTTTCTCCGTTTATCTCGAATGACATGGCATTCTTGTGGCCGGCGGCAAACCTTGTTGCTTCAAAAGAACCAAGAGCACCGTTTTTGAATTCTGCAAGGAATAATGTGGCGTCATCCACCCTTACTTCACCCCTGGGTGCGTCTTTGGAAGCCTTACCGCTTATTCCGGTCATTCTTTCAGCCAAAGGCCTTTCTTTAACGAAAGTTTTGTTAAGCCCGATTACCTTGTCAAAATCCCCAACCAGGTAACGTGCCGCGTCCACGCAATGTGCGCCGAGGTCACCGAGGGAGCCTGAACCGGCGACGGTCTTGTCAAGGCGCCACACGAGAGGGAATTCAGGATCAATTATCCAGTCCTGGAGATAGAGGGCGCGCATATGGAATATCTTGCCCAGTTTACCCGAATCTATCATCTTTTTTGCGAGGCAGACAGCGGGGACAAACCTGTAGTTGAATCCTATCTGATGCCTGACATTGTTTTTTTGCACGGCGGCAAGCATTTCGCGGGCATCTTTCAGATTCAGGGCAAGCGGTTTCTCGCAAAAAACATGCTTCCCGTTTTCCGCTGCAGCGATGCCTATTTCCTTGTGATAATTGCTGGGAGCGGTTATATCTACCATATTGATGTCATCACGGGATACCAGTTTCTCCCATGAAGTTTCAATACCTTCCCAGCCAAATTTTTGTGCAGCCTCGCCAACCCAGTTAGCATCCCTGCCGCAGAGTGCTTTCATGACGATTTGCATGCCGGGATTAAAAAACATGTTCACTTTCCTGTAAGCATTGCTGTGCGCTTTCCCCATGAATTTATAGCCTACAAGGCCAACATTCAGAACTTTTTCCGACAAATCAAACACCTCCCGGATTATCAGATTAAATTACACTGCACTTATTAATTGCTGCTGATTCAGGCTGAATCATCCAATTGAGTTTTTGCAGCTTAATCATAGACCACTATGCCCACCACATGCCGCCGGTTTTCTCGAATGTCATTACTTCATTAAGGAACTTAATGGCCTTTGTCAAGCCTTCATTTACAGACATCAGGCTATCCTCATGCTCGATACTGAGGACATCGTCGTAGCCTGTCATTTTCAGAGCGCTGATGATATCCTTCCAGACTTCATAACCATGGCCATAGCCTACTGTCCTGAATAACCATGAACGATTGATCTCATCGCCGTAATGCTTGACATCCAGGACTCCGGTGACTTTGGTGTTGTAATCATCGATCTTCGTATCCTTGGCATGAAAATGATAAATTGCCGGCCCCAGTTTCCTGATCGAGGCAACCGGATCGATTCCCTGCCAGAAAAGATGACTGGGATCAAAGTTGGCGCCTATGGAATCACCGACAGCAGCTCTCAGCTTGAGAAGGGATTCAGTTCCGTATACGCAGAATCCGGGATGCATTTCCAGACAAATTTTGGTTACGCCGTGATTTGCGGCGAATACTGATGCCTTTTTCCAATAGGGGATAAGGACCTCGTTCCACTGATAGTCAAGGATTTTCAGAAAATCATCCGGCCAGGGGCAGGTGACCCAGTTGGGATATTTTGCGCCGGGGGAATCACCCGGGCAGCCGGAAAATGTGACGACTCTGCCAATGCCGAGTTTTTCAGCAAGGAGCACGGTTTTTTCAAAATCCTTGTTAAAATTGTCCGCGACATCCTTCTGAGGGTGTACGGGATTTCCGTGACAACTCAGGGCGCTGATCTCCATCCCGTATTTTTCAGCAAGCCCCTTTAGTGTTGTAATTTTGGACGGATCGGATAAAAGTTCATCCGGGTCTGCATGGGCTTTGCCCGGGTAGCCGCCGGTACCAAGCTCAATTGCCTGAACGCCGGCTTTTGCAAGATACCGGAGCGCATCTTCGAGTTTTTGCTGAGAAAGAAGAACTGTAAATACACCGAGTTTCATTTTTGAATCCTCCTGTGTGAATAATGAAATGGTCTGCCACGGCAAAACATTATGCGGCCGACTTATTACGCAGATATTAATAAGTAAATTATACAATAAAAGCTACACAGAGACAATAACTAAGAGTCATTTCAAAAGTTTTGCAGGCAGCACTTAGGGCTGAGCTGAATGGG
>JAQUNY010000140.1 GCA_028717405.1 Eubacteriales bacterium | reverse complement strand
GTGCTTTTACAGTATTCTGATACATGTACCAAATTCGGGCTTTTCCTCCCTCAAACCTTCTGTTAGAATTTGACAGGAAGTGAGGGGGAGATAATATTAAAACACCTATATTGTAGATAAGCACTTGTAGTATTAAACGCAATCCAATGCTTAGTCAGATTAAATAAAACTATTTTCATCTGCTGCGGTTGCAGTTAACTTGTCAACTCAGCAATTTAAGTAGCGGATTTTTTTGCAGTCGGCAGAAAAATGTGTTATACTAAGGTCTAATTTAAAGCAGGCAGGTTGTTTACGGCTTGCAGGCTTTAATGAGTATGAAGCATGTATCGTGCCAATAAAATAAATGCCATGATGGGGATAAGTAAACGCCCAAAACCGTGCAGAGAGAAAGTGCCCCGGCTGAAAGCATTTTTACGGTAAAAGTGTTGAAATTCACCCCGGAGCTGCATCCTGAACATATGTCATCCGTGACTGACCAGAGAGCATCCTGGCAGCAGGGGGTTGGCGGTCAAAAAAATGGGTGATTGGACAGTAGGAGATGCCGTCTCAGGAACGTTATATCCTGAATCGTTGCGTAGACGATGAGAGCCTGTGAAAGTCCCGGCCGACAATGAACGGGGCAAAAACGGGAATTAGGGTGGTAACGCGGAGTGGAATAAACAGCTTCGTCCTGAAGAGGGGCGGGGCTTTTTTGTTACCGGTTGTGATGTTAAGATAATGTGCAGCTATTGAGGAGCTACTGTGAAGCTATTGAGGAGCTACTGTGAAGCTATTGAGAAGCTATTGAGCGGCCATTGAGCAGCTAATGTGAAGCTATTAAGCAGATAGTGAGTTGGAATAGAGCTGGTAAGAATGAGCTGAGTTACGGCATCAGCCATGTACAAAACGAAAGGAGCATTTTTCTATTATGCGCGAGCAACTTGAGGAAATCAGAAAAATGGCGGAGAAAGAGCTCTCCGCGGCAGATTCAGCCTCGGCAGTCGAGAGCATCAGGCTGAAATATCTCGGGAAAAAAGGAGAGCTGACCGCAGTTTTGAGAGGCATGGGAGCCCTGCCTCCGGAGGAGAGACCTGTTATTGGCCAGATAGCCAATGAAACCAGACAGGATATAACCGAAAAAATCGATACCGTCTTTTTAAAAATTGAACAAAGAGAGAGAAATGCAGGATTTTTGGCGGAAGCAGTTGATGTGACCATGCCTGGAAAACGATTAAATATTGGCCATACCCATCCGCTGTCAATTGTTATGAACGAGATGAAGGATATTTTTACAGGCCTTGGCTATGAAATTGCGGAAGGCCCTGAAATAGAATATGTTTATTATAACTTTGACGCACTGAACATCAGCAAGGATCACCCTTCCAGAGATTACCAGGATACATTCTACATCAACGACCGCGTTCTCCTGAGGACGCAGACATCACCTGTGCAGATACGTGTTATGGAGGAAAGGGAGCCTCCAATAAAGATCATCTGTCCGGGAAGGGTCTACAGGGCTGACGAGGTTGATGCGACTCACTCGCCTGTATTTCATCAGGTAGAGGGGTTGTTTGTGGATAAAGGGATCACAATGGGTGATCTTGCCGGAACGCTCAGGCTTTTTGCGGCCGGGATATTCGGCGGGCAGACTAAAATCAGGCTGAGACCGCATAATTTCCCATTTACCGAACCAAGCGCAGAAGTTGATGTTTCATGCTGGACTTGTGGAGGAAAAGGCTGCAGGGTCTGTAAAGGTGAAGGATGGATCGAAATACTGGGTGCAGGGATGGTTCATCCCAAAGTGCTGGCTGTCTGCGGGATCGATCCTGAAATATACAGCGGATTTGCTTTTGGCATAGGAGTTGAGAGGACGGCAATGTGTAAATTTAACATTGATGATATGAGACTCCTGTATGAAAATGATATCCGCTTTTTAAGACAATTCTGAAACCTGAGCTGAACCAGAAGATTCATTCCCAAAAATTTAAGGCAAATTTGAAAAAGTTGGAGGAGATCAACAAAGATGAGAGTACCGTTAAGCTGGCTTAATGAATATTTAAATAATAATTCAAATGGCGTTGAGGCAGCCGGGATCAACGCTGAAAAGTCAGGCATCAACGCTGAAAATTCCGGGATCATACTTGATGCGGAAGCTGTAGCCCGGGAAATGACAATGACGGGGACTAAGGCCGAAGGCATTGAATACAGGGGGAGCGAAATAAAAAATATCGTCACAGGCCTTATAACTAAACTTTACAAGCATCCTGAAGCCGACAGACTGCTTGTTTCGAAGGTGGATACGGGCGAAGCGGCCGGGGTGATCCAGGTTATAACGGGAGCTGACAATATAAGTGAGGGAGATACTATAGCTGTAGCCCTGGCAGGATCTACGATTTCAGGAGGCAAGAAAATAGGAAAAGGGAAGCTGCGCGGGCTTGAATCCAACGGCATGATGTGTTCGCCGGATGAACTCGGGCTGACTCCCGAAGACTGCCCCGGGGCGGTCGAGGATGGTATCCTGATACTGGATCCCGGAATTCCGTCAGGGATCGATGCCGCTGAAGTGCTTTCCCTGAGGGAGACCGTGATCGATTTCGAAATAACGCCCAACAGGCCGGATTGCCTCAGTATGACCGGAATTGCCAGAGAAGCCGCAGCAACACTGGATCTGCAATTTGTGCCGCCTCAAATCAGCGTTGTGGAGCAGGGAGCCGCGGCGGCATCTCTCGCCGTTGTTGAGGTCAAAGCACCGGATCTGTGTCCGAGATATACCGCAAGGGTGATCACTGACGTAAAAATTGCTCCGTCTCCTGTATGGATGCGGCGCAGACTGAGAGCTGCGGGCGTCAGACCTATAAATAATATCGTGGATATAACCAACTATGTAATGCTTGAACTTGGCCAGCCGCTTCATTCATTCGACCTGGCCGGCATCGCGGGCAGGAGAATCATTGTCAGAAGGGCGGCGGACAATGAAAAAATATTGACACTTGATGAGCAGGAAAGGCTGCTTGACAGCTCGATGCTTGTTATAGCCGATGCCGAAGGACCTGTCGCTGTTGCCGGCGTAATGGGGGGCGAAGGCTCAGGCATAAGCCCGGGAACAAAATCAATACTGCTTGAATCTGCATATTTCGACAAAACATCAGTCAGATTGGCTGCGAAAAAGCTGGGGATGAGAAGTGAGGCTTCCTCAAGGTTTGAAAAAGGCCTGGATCCTGAAAACACTATCATTGCACTAAACAGGGCTGCACAGCTTATTGAGATGACAGGCGCGGGAAAGGTTTGCAGCGGAGTCATAGACTCCCGGCCTGAGCCTCAGGAACGAAGAACGGCAGGTTTCAGACCTGAAAAAATCAATAGCCTTCTCGGAACTGCCATACCCGTTTCCACAATGATATCGATCCTTGAAAAACTTGGTTTTAAAACAGGCGTATGCGGGGGATGCTCCGAAAACGACATGATACAGGTGGAAGTCCCCTCCTTCCGGGGCGACATAGTCCAGGAAGCTGACATAGCGGAGGAAGTTGCCAGATTTTATGGCTATAACAATATAGAAGCAACACTGTCGGCAGGCAGCACACTTACTCAGGGTGGTATAACGCGTTCCCGGAAGACGGCAGCTATCATGTCGTGTACGATGAATGCCTGTGGGCTGTCGGAGGTATGTACCTATTCATTTACCTCGCCTAAGGTCCTTGACATGATGAGAGTGCCTGCGGGAAGCCCGTTGCGCGATGCTGTAAAAATCCAGAACCCGCTTGGTGAAGATTTCAGCATAATGAGGACCTCGGCCATACCTGAAATGCTTGGCGTTATTGCCCTGAACAACAGCAGAAGAATAGCCGGCGGAGGCTTTTTTGAAATTGCGGGGACCTATGTCGCACAGGAACAGAGCCGGACCGGACAGAATCCGACTGAACAGAGCCTGACCGGAAAAAGCTCAGCTGCAGAAAAATACAAGTATATGAATGAAAAGCTCGGTGATATTCCTGTCGAGAAAAGGGCTCTGGTAATTGGGCTTTATGGCGTTTTAGGAGCTTCCGATACCCAGGGTTCAAAGATTTCAGTGATAAATCCCGGGAAAAAGGCAGATTTTTTGCTGCTTAAAGGGATCATCGAAGAGCTGATTGATGTCCTGAAAATAAAACCGGTGGATTTTGAGCCGCTTTGCAACGATCCTCTCTACCATCCGGGAAGAGCTGCGAAAATAATCATAAGCGGGATCTGCGCGGGAACGTTTGGCGAAGTTCATCCGGACGTGTCACAGGCATTCGGGACCCCGGAGAGGACTTATGTCGCATCCCTTGACGCTGATATGCTGATTGGCTGCGCTGCCGGAGATGATAAAAATTATGAGCCGCTTCCCAGATATCCGGCTGTCAGGCGTGACATTGCGGTCCTCGTCGGTGAAGATATCCAGGCGAAGAAACTTGAGGAAACAATAAGGCAAAAAGCCGGGAAATTGTTGACGGAAGCCGTGCTCTTTGATGTCTACAAAGGCGACCAGACCCCAGTGGGAATGAAAAGTGTCGCATATTCGCTGTCTTTCAGGGCTCAGGACAGGACTTTGACCGACAATGAAGCTGACAGTCTCATGGCAGGGATAGCGGAAGGACTTGAAAAGGCTTTCGGTGCTTCGGTGCGCGGGACTTAAGAAAGCTGGCGCCCGGGCACGGCTCTTATGCATGAGCACGGAGCTTATGCTTGAATACGACGCTTAAGCCTGAGCACTGAGCTTAAGTCTAACCACGGCGCTAACACCCGGGCATGGCGCCGATACTTGAATACGACGCTTAAGCCTGAACATGGCACTAATAACACCCGGGCATGGTGCTTACGCCCGGTCACGGCTCATAAGCCTGAACATGGTGCTGACACCCGGACACGGCACCGACACACAAACAGAGAACCGGTGCCCGAGCATAAAAAACTCCTGAACAGGGCGTTTACACTTGAACTATGCATAAGCGGCTGAATGGTGTAAAATTGAGCGGGGGGGGTGTATCCGGAATGAACAGCAAGATCCGTCAGACCCACACAGACGAGCTTTTC
>JAQUNY010000139.1 GCA_028717405.1 Eubacteriales bacterium | reverse complement strand
AAGCCGGACGCAGAGCTATGCCGGCTGAGCTTGTGATGCAGGTGCCTGTTATTAAAGATGTCCTGGACGCGATGAATATCAGCAGGCTTGAGAGTGAAGGCTTTGAGGCGGATGATATAATAGGGACTCTGTCAGACAGGGCTGAAAAGCTGGGGCTTGATGTTGTGATCGTCACCGGAGATAAAGATGTATTCCAGCTTGTTTCGGATAATGTTAAGGTGAAAATGCCGGTCACAAGGCAGGGTACCACAACTACAGAAGATTATGATCCTGAAACCGTAATGAAACGTTACGGAGTAACTCCGGACAGTATGATCGATGTAAAAGCCCTTATGGGAGATCCTTCCGATAATATCCCCGGGATACCCGGAATAGGAGAGAAAACCGCACTTGAGCTTATAAAGAAATTTGGTAGCCTTAACAAAATATATGAAAACGGGAACCTTGATAAAATTGCCAGAAAAACCCTGAGGGAAAAGCTGGAAAACAACAAAGAACTGGCATACATGAGCAGAAGGCTCTCTGTAATCAGGAGAGACATCGACGATGACTGCTGCCCATCCGACATCAGCATATATAAGAGAAAGCCGGTTGACAATGACAGGCTTTACAGCCTCTTTAAAAGGCTTGAGTTTAAGAGTATGATAAAAAAATTCGGCCTCTCGGAGCCTGTAGAGGAAGAAGCCGAAAGTGAAAAAAATGAAAAGGCTTTTAAGCAGGGCAAAAAGCATTTATCAGAAGCGGTAACGGCTGCCGAAGAAATTAAAATGGAAGGCGCTGTCTATTTCTATGCGATAAAAACAGGAGAGAGCATGACGGTTGGATTTAACCTGAAAACGGCAATTTTTCATTTTCATATATCTGATCCTGAGAGCAAACAGGAATTCATTAAAATATTCGGGAAAATATTTTCTGATCCGAATATAAAAAAATACGGACATGATATTAAGGATCTTGTTCTTGAGCTGCTGAAGGGCGGTGTTGAGACAAACGGGAAGGTATTTGATACTTCGATAGCCGCATATCTTATCAATCCGTCTCCGGGCGCGTATCCCATAAAAAATATAGCGAGAGAAATACTGAAATACGACGAGGCAGCAGCACCTGCAGATTTATTGAACGGACCGGAAGGCACTTATTTCGGAAGCAATAACGCTGCTGAGGCTGAAAACGGAGCTGCTCTCGTCAGAGCTTTAGTAAAGCCGATGTATGAGATCATAAAAGCTAATGGTCAGCTTGAACTGCTGGATGAAATAGAGTTTCCCCTGATCAGGGTGCTTGCGCATATGGAGCATTCCGGATTCAGGGTAGATCCTGATAAACTGAGAGATTTTGCATTCGAACTCGACAACAGGATAGCAGCTGTCGAGATAAAGATTTTTATACTGGCCGGTACAAAATTCAATCTGAATTCGCCAAAACAGCTCAGTACTGTTTTGTTTGAAAAGCTTGGTCTGCCTCCTGTAAAAAAGACCAAAACAGGCTATTCGACAGATATGGATGTGCTTACGGAGCTGATCGGCACAAATGATATTATACCGGAGATCATAGATTACAGGCAGCTTGCAAAACTCAGATCCACTTATACGGATGCGCTCATATCAGTTATTGATGAAAAGACGGGCAGGATACATACAAGCTTCAGGCAGACAGCTGCAGTCACCGGAAGGATAAGCAGTACCGAACCAAACCTCCAGAACATACCGGTAAAACTTGAAATGGGAAGGAAAATAAGAAAAGCTTTTGTACCTGAAAACGAAAATTATGTGCTGCTTGACGCAGACTATTCACAGATCGAACTCAGGATCCTTGCCCATATATCGGATGACGAAAATATGAAGAAGACCTTTGCGGACAATATGGATATACATACAATAACAGCCTCACAGGTTTTCAGTGTTCCTGTTGAAGAAATGACGCCCGAAATCAGAAACAGGGCAAAGGCGGTAAATTTCGGCATCATATATGGCATCGGCGATTTCAGCCTTGCCAGGGATCTTGGTATCACGCGTAAAGAAGCGAGGGAATATATCGACGGTTACCTGGACCGTTATCCCGGTGTCAGGCTTTATATGAAGGAAATCGTGGAATTTGGAAGAGAAAACGGTTATGTCCTCACCCTGATGAACCGAAGAAGATATCTCCCCGAGCTTAAGTCGCCAGCATTCAACACACGTTCCTTCGGCGAAAGGATTGCTTTCAATACCCCTGTACAGGGCAGCGCAGCTGATATTATAAAGAAGGCGATGGTAGATGTACACAAAAGGCTGAAAGAGGGCGGCTTTAAATCCAGACTGATACTTCAGGTACATGACGAACTTATAATCGAAGCACTTAAAGAAGAAAAAGAAGCTGTCAGAAAGATACTTAAGGAATGCATGGAAAATGCAGTTAAACTGACCGTCCCACTGATCGCAGAGGTAAAGGAAGGAAACAGCTGGTACGAAGCCAAATATGTATTCTGTATTTTGGCGCGGGACATTTCAAACAGAATGAAAGGCGGATCCGCATGAAAGTCATAGGGATCACGGGAGGGATCGGCAGCGGTAAAAGCACCGCCGCAAGTATCATGGCCCGTCATGGTGCAAAAATCATAGATGCTGACATTATTTCAAGAAGGCTGATGCGTAAAAATGGAAAAACATATACGGATGTTGTAAAAGAATTTGGTACGCAAATACTTTGTGAAAACGGCGATATTAACAGGAAGGCACTGGCAGCCATTGTATTTAAAGACAGGGAACGCCTCCAAAAACTGACAGATATCACGCACAGGCATATTTTGCCGGCAATGCTGAGGGCTCTTGTAAAAATAAAAAAATCCGGATTTGAGGGAATAGTTGTTATTGATGCGCCAATACCTGTCAAACAGGGATTTCTTGATCTGGTGGATGAAGTGTGGGTGGTGACCGCACCGGTTGAAGCCAGGATATCAAGAATAATCAAAAGAGGCGGGATCAGTGAAGAAGAGGCTCGAAGGAGAATGTCGATGCAGATGAGCGAAGATGAATATAAAGACATTGCCGACAGAGTAATAGCAAATGATGGTTCGGAAGATGAACTTGAGAAAATACTGATACATATTTCTAATAATTTACCCACTAAATAATATATTTATATAGTGCGTCGCGGAGTATTCTCCCGGTCAGATCCTGAATATTCACACTGTCCGTTAATGTCCCTGATTTGGCTGATAAGGCTGTCGTGGGCTCTGTAAAGCAGCGACAGTTCTTCCGATACCCTGTCCAGGGAATCCAGCCTGTCTGAATGGGCGCCCAGCTTTTCCGACAAAACCAGAGTAAGGTCGTACAATATCTGCAGCTGAGGCAATATCTCGTTTTCCAGCAGGGCGGCCAGCCTGGATTGCCGTGCCATCAAGCATTACCTCCTGAAAAAAACCTGCAAACATATTATAACAGAATATGTTAAATAATGGAAGTATAATTAATAAAATTCAATGGGATTTTCTTTTTACTTTTTTTCGGGCACTAACCAGTTATACAAATAAGCAATCATGTTTATTGGTGAAAATAATCCTGGTTTCTTTTGAGTTTTCTGTCTACAGCTTCAGCAACACGTTCGATATCGTTCATCACATCTATGAATTTTTCAGGCTTTAAAGACTGCGGCCCGTCACTCAAGGCAGCAGACGGGTCTATATGAACTTCGATGATCAATCCATCGGCTCCTGCGGCGACGGCTGCTTTAGACATTGAGCCGACATATTTCCACGAACCGGTAGCGTGGCTCGGATCAACTATAACAGGGAGATGGGATAATTCCTTAACTACAGGTATTGCACTTAGATCAAGCGTGTTACGCGTGGCTGTTTCAAATGTCCTGATACCTCTTTCGCATAAAATGATCTGCGAATTCCCTTCAGCGGCAATATACTCAGCTGCCATAAGCCATTCCTCAATTGTGGCAGAAAATCCGCGCTTAAGCAGAACCGGTTTCCCGGCATCGCCGACCTCTCTCAGGAGGCTGAAGTTCTGCATATTTCTTGCGCCTATCTGAATAATGTCAACATATGAGGCGACAAGCTCAACATCCCTTGTATCGATTACTTCTGTTACGAGCTTCAGTCCTGTTACATCACTGGCTTCCTTCATGATCTTCAAGCCTTCTTCAGCGAGACCCTGAAAAGAATAGGGGGAAGAACGAGGCTTATAAGCCCCTCCGCGAAGAACTGAGGCGCCTGCCGCCCTGACTTTCAAAGCGGTGTCGATATAGGTCGATTCATTTTCAATTGCGCAGGGGCCGGCTATTATAACTATATCCCTGCCTCCGAATTCAATTTCCCCAATCCTGACGATCGATGGTATTTGTTTGAGTTCCCTGCCGACAAGCTTGAACGGTTTCATGATAGGGACTATACTTTCAACGCCGGGCATGGTCAGTATAGTCTGCGTATTAAGGTTCCTCTTATCGCCGATGGCGCCTATTACAGTTTTGATATCTCCGTAAATGGTATGAGTTTTAAAACCAAGCTGTGAAAGCTTTGTTTCAACATCGTCTATCTGGCTCCTGGTGGAGCCGTTAGTCATGATAATAATCATTCCGGTACTCTGCTTTCATGATATTATTGCCCTGGATTCTGTACAAAATGACCGGGGCCGGATCAACTGCAATGGATAAGGGTACAGCCTGTTTGCAAGTCCTCAGTCGAATCAAATATAACAGCATTGGGAATCTGTGTCAAGCAGCAGGAAAGCCGGTTCTGCACCATAAAGGTAACTATTCTGCCCCCCTACATTGACATTGGATATAATATTGGTTTTGCTGCAACAACCGGTATTATAATTTACTATCAATACCGGGGGTTTGAATAGTTACGTCAAATACGGAAAAATTAAAACAAAGCTATTGACCAAAATAAATAATGTCTATATAATATGATTTGTTTGCAAACTGGTTGCAGCAAAGACTGCAATGACCGGCACCGTTCCTCAATAGCTCAGCTGGTAGAGCATGCGGCTGTTAACCGCAGGGTCGTAGGTTCGAGTCCTACTTGGGGAGCCATCAGGGCCTTTAG
>JAQUNY010000138.1 GCA_028717405.1 Eubacteriales bacterium | reverse complement strand
CGGATTTTTGTCCCATCCCAGCGAAACATGGGCGAAATACGGGAAATCATATTCATTGTCAACTTCAGCCCAGATTTTTTCCAGGTCATCTATGATATCAGGATAATCCCTGTCGATGTTTGTCAGAGAGCAGAATTGATAATGTGTGGCACTCTCAAAGCCCAGAGCTTTGAGGATATCGTTGGCTGAACCTTTTGTATCTGCATCAGGGTCGACTTTCAGGATAGCCTGTTTCATATTTCTCTGCAGCTTGACCTGCAAATGCAGGCCACCGAGGCCTGCCCGGCAGGAACGGTCTTTAAGCCAGGCGATGGCATCCGCTGTTTCATCGATGCCTCCCAGGCCGCGGATAAGGTCGGGCAGGTTATATATCATAAAAACAGGCTTCCCCCCAATCCGGTAGTAGCAGGGATGGCTGAAATAGTTTTCAATTAGCCGAGTGCCCAGCCGTTCGAATTCAGGGCGGTCCACAGCGGCATCCCAGATTATATTGCCGTCTATATGCGCGATCCTTTTATCCCACAGGTGTGAGACATTATGATTGGCCCACATTAAATAGAACTTTACGCGATCATTGTTCCTCGCCTTAAGATAGCCGTCATTAAGGCAATTTTCGAGAAAAGGACGGCGGTCATACCAATACCAGTCATAGATAAAAACATTGATACCGTGATCAGCCGCCGCGTTGATTTCCATTTCCATCACATAGCGGTCAGCTTCGTTTACATAGCCCCAAACCGGCTTGCGTGGCCATTCGTGGCCCGGGAATTTCTGTACGGAATTATGCACAGTCTGCCATTCACCGATGCCTTCAGGCCAGAACATCCTTGTCCTGGGTTCATCGCCTGTATAAGAAGGCCAAATATAAGCGGCAACATCATATTTTTTCATGACATAATCTCCTCTGAAATATTTTGATATTATTATTCCGGCAATAAACTGTATAACCTGTCAATAGTATGACAATATATGATTATACTTCTATGAGCCGGGATACACAATGCCGGACTTTAATTTATTGCAGGCGAAATATTTGGTCATTGTTGTATTGGTGCGCAGGGGCATATAATTATCGTATATTGGCATTTATTTTTGTGTTTATACGGCACTAAGGAGGCACGGATGAAAACAGATATGGGATCAGTAAACAGAAAAGGACCTGCAAATAAAAATTCAATAAAAAATCCGCTTATACCCATGGTTTCTATAAGCGGCACACCAACAAAACAGGATATTGTCAGGATGATGGAAGCCTATGCAAACGTCGGCATAAAACAACTCCTGGTCTATCCCCGTTATGGATGCGAAATAGAATATTTGTCAGCCCGTTGGTTCGAAATGTGTGAAGATATACTGCAAACCGCTGAGAAACTCGGATTTACGATATGGCTTTATGATGAATTCAACTGGCCCTCGGGAAGGTGCAACGGCATTGTCCCAGCCGCAGATCCGGCATATGTCTGCAAGGCGCTTGACGTAGTCGTTATTCCCGCTGATGGCATTACAGGGGCAGATGGAGCTGCCGGAGATGATGGTGCCGCCGGCGCTGTTGAGCCAGTCGGCAGTGTCAAAGTTAAAATGGAGATCGTAACACCGGTCGGCGACCAGGTCGACATATTAAATCCCTCCGCGATGAACCTTTTCATAAAGCTTACTCATGAAGAATACCTGGTGCGTTTCGGACGTTATTTCGGGAACGTTATCAAAGGAATATTTACAGACGAACCAAGCCAGAGATATTCATGCAACATTGCCAATACGCCGGGACACTTCCGCCTGCCATATTACGAAGGCTTGAAAGAGGATTATGAGAAAGAAACCGGGCATAGCCTGGAAGAAGGATTTTCTGCATATTTCATCCTGGAACGGGCTGGAGAACTTACTGCGGATTATGGCGAAAAAGACAGCGGTAAGGCAGTTACCTCGGGGAAGGTTAATGTCTGGAAGACATATTTCGGATTGCTTGGCAAAAGGATGCGGGAAGTATATTTCGGCAGCCTGCGTAACTGGTGTGACAGGCACGGCATATTGCTGACGGGCCACCTGCTGGGAGAAGGAGGCGTACATGACGCCATATTCTCTAACGGAGATCCCCTGCTTGTGATAGAGGGCTTCAACCTGCCCGGGATGGATGAAATAACTACAAAGGTAAAACCGGGAAATGCCGAATGGGTCACTCTGGGCATTGTTGAGCATGGTATCAGTTACAGAGGAAATGGCGGGATGGCAGAGCTTTTTGCACTTGGGCCTGCTGATATTACATTGTCTAAGATACGGCAGATGATCTGGCTGACTGCATTTTATGGGGTAGACCTTTATCTGCTGGCTGTCGCTCATATTTTTGCACATGGAAATGTGGGAAGGCCAGACTTTTTCAATGCAATGAGCCCCATGCAGCCATGGTTTGAGGCCTACAGAGAACTGGGCCCTGATGCGGAAAAGGCAGCACGGCTGGCAGGCAAAAAGGCTTCGCCGTGTATATTGGTGCGTTATCCACAGGAAGCAGGCTCGGCTCATGCATGGAAGCGCGGAAGTGATGTTGAAAAAACAAATCTGAGAAGGATTCTTGAAATTCTGGTCAGGGAACAGATGCAATGGGAACTGAGCCCTGAGGATGATATCAATGTTGCGGCGGCAGATGGCTGCAATGCACTGAAAAAAATGCCGCAGGCTGTAATTCGGATGATGCGTGAAGGCACGATAAGAGATGAAATTTCGGGAGCTGATTTTAATGATGCGAAAGCGCTGGGAGAATGGCTGAAACAAAATATCAGGAGACCCTTCACGGTCATTGACGCAGATAGCGGCGAGCTCGCCGACAACGTGCTTACCAGATATTATACTGATGGAACGGTGGCGATACTGGATCTGAATGATGAATTGAATGGCAGGCCAAGGAAGCTGATCCTGAAACAGGAGGGTGCTGCTGACATACATTTCATTCTCTGGTGCAGAGGTGTCTATATTAAAGAAGGATTTAAAAAGAGGTGCACATTAGAAATTGAAGATACAGGTGCTGACAATATCATGAAGATTCAGAACGGCATCCCGGGAGGAATGGTGCGGCTCGCTGAACAGAAGTTCAGGCTGCGCACGGACAGGCGCAACCTGCTGAGATGCCGCTTTATGCCGGGTAATACAAATGATGTCTTTGAAATTGAAACCCGTTGTGATTTCAGTGGCGTAAAAATCCTGCTGCGCACATATGGAGGTCAGGCTGCGGCAAAGCTTGACGGACAAATTGTCGAGGCCGGGGAGGCATGTAGGGATCTTCCCGATGGCTTTAACCGGCTTTACACTTCTACAGCAGAATTGGTGCTCACTGCCGGTAAACATGTTATTGAGCTTACATCCGGGACAAAAGAATACCCCTATCTGCCCAACATATATATAAGCGGGGATTTTGGCGTTTTTACCGATAATTGCAGCAAGACCGGCGGTCAGGATGACCACCCTTATGGCTGGGGATATTATCTTGATGTCATTCCCGACATGGTTGGGACAGGATCACTGAAAAATGCAGGGCTGCTTGATTATGCCGGGAAGGTGACCCTTGAAGCTGACGTTGAAGTTCCTTCGCCGGATGAAGCAGGCCTGATAGGCGAGACAAGCCGGACAGGCGGGACAGGCAGGGAGGTGCTTTATCTCAAGCTCCATACTAATGAGCTTTATACTGAATTGAAGATAAACGGTACATCTGCGGGCACCCACGCATGGGCGCCATTTATTTGGAAAATACCGGAGTGTTTCTACGGCCAAAAAGTGAAGATGGAAATAACAGAAGCTACATCACTCGGTGCGATTTTCGGAGATTATCCCGCCATGCTCCACAGGACGAAATCACCATTCTGGCGGGTGAGTCCCATACTCCCGGGGAATAATACTGATTGCGGCCTGCTTGAGCAGCCGGAATGGATATTTATGTAGATAACCACGGGTGCTTGTTTTATACGAAATATTGACTGTTTTAGGCATAGATTAATATGTCTGATTGTTGCATAATAATAATGTGAGCAGTGATGAAGTTACTATTCAGGTGGGAGCGGATAAAATGAAAAAAATCAGAGTTGGACTCATTGGTACAGGCGGTATTATGAATGCTATCCATATACCGGGGTATCTCAAATCGGAAAAAAATGAGATAACGGCAATATGCGACATAGATCCTGCCGCCCTTAAGAAAACAGGCGACAAGCTGAACATACCGGAAGAAGCACGATTTCTAAAATATGAAGATCTGATCAAAAGCGGCCTGGTCGATGCAGTCGACATAGCTACCCCGGATGTTTCACACTGTGAAATAGCTTCAACCGCCATAAAACATAACCTGCCGTTCAGCACGGAAAAACCTATGGGCATGAATTACCGTGAGGTAAAAGACGTCTGCGATGCTGCAGAAAAGAAGGGTATACCGGGGATGGTATGCTTTTCATGGCATTACAGGCCTTTTGTCAGGCTAATGAGGGAACAGGCCCTTTCCGGAAGGATAGGCGATGTTTATCATCTTTATATACGTTGTATAAAAGACAGCGGCCTTTGGGAAGGCCGCAGGCTGGAATGGAGATTCGATGAAAAGCAGTCGGCATCAGGAGTTATGGGCGATCTGAGCTCGCACATGATCGACATCGCCAGATTTGTCGGCAACGAGTTCATATCGGTATGCGCTGATGCCGGAATATTTGTCAAGGAAAGAAGGGAGCTGCACAGTGAGAAGCTGGTTCCGGTAACCACCTGGGACTGGTGCAATATCATTGCCAAAATGGAAAACGGCGCAAATGCAACCTTCCAGATTTCAAGGACAACAAAGCACATAGGAGACTGGATAAGGGTCGAGATTTACGGATCCAAAGGCCGCCTTTGTTATGACAATTTAAACGGGAAGCAGACTCTGGAAATCCAGGCAGGTGGCCAGCCGGAAAGCCTTACGCCGGATGATTCACACGATGCAAATCAATCTGAAGCCTTTATCAATATCATCAATGGGAAGAAAGACGGACTTGAAGCTTCTCTGGATAATGCGCGTAAAGCTCAGGCCGTTCTAAGCGCAGCCTATAAATCAGTAAA
>JAQUNY010000137.1 GCA_028717405.1 Eubacteriales bacterium | reverse complement strand
TTGAGTATCTGGATAAACATAAGGTAATTGAAGGCGTTGAGAAGAAGGGCAACCTTCTGAAACGGGCTTTGTCGAGAATAGCCGGCAAATCGGATATTGTAGGTGATGTGAGGGGCCTGGGGCTGATGCTCGGTGTCGAGTTTGTGCGGAACAAGGCCGGCGGCGTGCCTTTTGAACCCGGTATGAATATTGCATCCAGGGCTGTTGATATTGCTATAGGAAAAGGCCTTGTTGTATACCCGGTCAGAGGCTGCGCTGACGGAGTCAAAGGTGACGGACTCCTCATATGCCCGCCCCTTACTATTTCCAATGATGAAATCGGTTTCATGGCACGGGTGCTCGATGAGACAATAATGGAATTGCAGGCTGAAATTGCACCGGTATTAAGAAGCGCAAAGGACGGCTGATACCCGGCGGCGGATCGTGACAGGCAGAATGTGACTGGTGAAAAGGAGTAAACTGTCAGCCTATGATAATCAATGATGAAAAAGGCGCGTTTGTGATGCAGATAACGGGTGAATATGAGAGGACACTCAAAGTTCTCATATCACCGGAAGTCAATAAAGGTCTGAAGGAACTGGCAGCCGGATTGTCTATTATACCTCCGCGCAGCAGGACAGACTGCATTTCACATAAGGAAGGCGAAATGTTTTATATATGCGAAGGAAGAGGCAGGATGACTGTGGGTGATGAAACCAGGGATGTTGCCGGGGGGACTGTTGTATGGGTGCCACCCGGTATCAGGCATCAGCTTTCAAATGAAGGCGAGGAAATACTGAAGACATTATGGGTTTTATGCCCGCCTGGCCGTGAAAGGGATATAATATCGAATGCCGGGGAATGAGACAGCCAATCATAACATAACCGAGGTGTGCGCCTGTTCGAACCTTTGCGGTGAAAGCCCCTTGTGGGATGCGGGCCGCCGCCGCCTGATATGGACCGATTCGGACAGCACCGGACTTTTTGAGTATGCTCCGGACACAGGCACATACACTCAGATCAGCGATGATATACAGGTATCCAGCATTGTCATTGATAAAAAGGGATATATACTGCTGGGACGGGGGATTTGGGCCTGGCCGCAATCCCTGCCTGCGTGTGCGGCCTCTGCTTCGGATGTAATACATGGAAACTCGTTTCCGGATTCTGGCACCGTTAAAATAAAGCTGCTGGACACTTTCGAAGATGAAGTATTATTTTTCAATGACAGCATAGCCGGCCCTGACGGGTGTATTTACGCCGGCACATATTACTGGGAAGAAGGTCAGATGTTAAAGTACGGCAAGCTTTACCGTATACGGCCAGACGGGAGGATATCGATTTTAGATGATGGGATCAGGCTGTCAAACGGGATGGCTTTTTCCAGCTGCAATGATTTGTTTTATTATGCTGATTCGGGTGAACGCTTAATATATGTTTATGACTATAACAAAGCGGAAGGCGGCCTGAAAAACAGAAAGGTGTTTGTCAGACACAAAGGTCCGGGTATACCCGATGGAATAACCGTTGACAGTGAAGGATACATCTGGTGCGCCATGTGGTACGAAGGCAGGATATACAGGTATGATCCGGACGGCAAGACTGTAAGGGTGATTAAATGTCCGGTCAGACAGGTATCCAGCATAACTTTTGGCGGTGATGATATGGATGCACTTTACATAACCAGTGCAAACAGCCCTTTCATAAGCAGCCTTATGCCGGCAGGCTTTGAAAAAGTTAGAGCTGTGACCGGAGGATCGCTGTACTGTATTAAAACCGGCAATATTGGTATAATGGAAAATAAGGTCAGTTTCATTTGACTTAGATTTTTTGTATGACACCGGAGCAGGGAAATACCGGCATCGGGCGGAGGAGTAATATGGCAGTTATTAAAGATGTGGCAAGGCTGGCCGGAGTATCGGTCGCCTCTGTGTCTAAAGTATTGAATAATGCCGGCAGCGTTAGTAACAAAACGCGTGAGAAAATAGAATCGGCAATAAAGGAATTGGATTATATCCCAAGCACTATTGCCAGAAGTATGCGCACTAGGAAGACAAATATGATAGCCGTGGTGGTTCCGGATATAATCGACGACTTTTTTGCCAATGTATTCAATTATATCAAGGACGCGGCTCAGAATCTCGGTTACACGCCTATACTCTATTCTATAGAAGATAATATTGAGATGCTTAAAAACTATCTCGGTAAAATTTCGCTGGTCAATTTTGACGGGGCCATATTCTGCTTTCTTGATGAAGATGAAGTCATAAGCAATTTTGAGAAAATACAGATGCAGATACCTATAACGCTGTTCAGCTGGAATATAAGTAATGTAAAGTTCAGCGCTGTCGTAACAGATGTTTTCGAGGGTGAATACAAGGCTGCCAGATACCTTATCGAAAAAGGCGAGAAGAGGATAGCATTTGTCGGAGGGCCTGAGAACAGCAGGATTTCCAAGCAAAAGTTCGATGGTTTTGCCAAAGCTATGAGGGAGGCAGGCCTGGAAATAAAAGATGATTACCTTTTTAACGGGCATTGCAGGTACCAGACCGGATATCAGGCGGCTATCAGGTTTTCAAGGCTGGCCGAAATGCCGACAGCCGTGGTGGCGGCGGGTGATAACTTTGCAGCGGGGCTAATAAAATATTTTACAAGGAAAGGCATAAAGGTACCTGATGACATCAAGGTCATCGGTTTTGACAATATCCCCTTGGCAAGTATCTATGAACCTGCCATATCTACGGTATCCATCCCGATAGAACAGATGAGCCGTGAAGCCGTGAACCTGCTGGTAAATAAAATCACTGGCAGGGAGAAGGCAAACCGGACTATTATTTTTAAAAACGAACTGCTGATACGCAATTCGACAGACAGGGATATTTTAATAGATTTTGAGTTCTGATGGTTGTTCCTGTCCGGTGGAACGTTCTGATTTTTATCTTGCGGCAGATGCCGATTTTATTGAGAAAGGCTCTATAATATGAAGCTTAGCTGTTTGCCTGTATCTTTTTTCAAAGACATTATAAGCGGCGCGATGAGTCCGGGAGAATGGGCTTCATCGGCCTCAAAGCTGGGGCTGGACGCAATAGATATGAGTATACTTATGATAAGGAACCGCACTCCTGTTTATCTTAAGAAGCTGGCTGAAGAAATAAGCGGGACAGAAATGAAGATAACAATGATAACCACATATCCCGATTTTACAAATCCTTCCGAAATTCAGAGGAAGCGTGAGATGGCATACCTGGTTTCCGATATCGCGGTTGCCGGCCAGCTGAATGCAGGATACTTAAGGATCACCGCCGGGCAGGATTATCGGTATGACGGCCCTGATGCGGACAGGATACTCGGAATTGTGTCCGACAGTTTTTCGGAGGCTGAAAAGCAGGCTGCCATACACGGGGTCAAACTGGTGTTTGAAAACCATTCGAAACCGGGAGCGTGGGAAAGGCCTGACTTTCTGTTCCCGACACAGAATTTCCTGAAGCTTGCCGGAATGATGAAGCTTAAGCGGAGCAGTGTAAAAATTAATTTTGATACTGCGAATACACTGGCTTACGGGGATGATCCTGTTGAAGTTTTCAAGTCTGTCCTTCCTCAGGTCGAAACCATTCATGTATCCGACATCAAGGCTGCCGGAGGTATTGATTTTACCGTGATCGGCGAAGGCGCAGCGCCTGTGCGCGAGATTCTCGGGATGGCGAAGGCTGCGGGGTTCGACGGATGGGTCTGCATTGAGGAGGCAAGCGGCACGGGTATAGATGGTGTGGCCAAGGCTGTGGATTTTGTCAGGGAGGCATGGGCAAAAGCCTGATGCACATTTCACAAATATCATATAGCATTGAGGTAATGGTAAATGGTTAAGAAAATACTGAAAGTCTTTATTAATGGTAACTATGTCACTTCTGACAGCGGCAGATCTATGGATGTTTATGATCCAAGTACAGGAGAAGTGATTGCAGGGACACCGTGCTGCACAAAATCAGAGATGGAACAGGCAATCAGCGCCGCTTCGGCAGCTTTTCCGGCATGGGCTACAACCCCTGCACATAAAAGGGCGCAACTGATGTTTAAGCTGCGTAATTTACTGGAAGAAAACATGGATGACCTGACAATGACGCTGGCAAGGGAAAACGGCAAAGCCTGGGATGAGGCGGCAGGAGATGTCCAGAAAGCAAAAGAACTGACTGAATTTGCATGCGGGATTCCTGCCCTCCTGATGGGCGAAAGCTTAATGAATACTTCATCAGGTTATGATACCGTGCTTTACAGGGAACCGCTTGGGGTTTTCGCCGGTATCGCGCCGTGGAATTTCCCCGCAATGATACCAATGGGATGGATGGCACCCCTTGCAATTGCCTGCGGGAACACATATGTGTTGAAGGCGGCAAGCAGCACGCCGATGACGTCGCTGAAGATAGCAGGTCTGTATAAGAAAGCAGGATTCCCGGATGGTGTGATCAATGTTGTAACATGCTCGCGCAATGAAGCTGAATTGCTTCTATGCCATCCTGATATAAAGGGAATAACCTTTGTCGGATCTACTTCGGTAGGGCAGCATATATATTCTGTCGCGGCTGCTAACGGGAAAAGGGTGCAGGCATTGTGTGAAGCAAAAAACCACGCGCTTGTATTAAAAGATGCACCTGTCACGCGCACGGCAGCAGGGATAGTGAATTCCGCATTCGGCTGCGCTGGAGAACGCTGTATGGCATTGCCGGCAGTCGCAGCTGAAGAGGAGATTGCTGACAGGCTGGTTGCGGAAATCATACGCCTGTGCGGGAACCGTAAAATCGGTCCTGCATATGATAAGGATACAGACTTGGGCCCTGTTGTGACAGCTGAACATAAAAAATTTATAACAGAATGGATAGAAAAGGGCATAGCGTCGGGTGCAAAACTTGTCCTGGACGGCCGCAACTGTGTTGTTCAGGGCTATGAAAAAGGATTCTATTTAGGGCATACGGTTTTTGATTATGTGACCCCGGAAATGCCGATAGGGGACAATGAAGTGTTTGGCCCGGTGCTTTGTATCAAAAGGGTGAAGGATTTTGAGGAAGGTATCTCCCTGATGAATAGAAACCGCTTTGCCAACGGGTCAGTGATATTAGATCGGAAGAGCACA
>JAQUNY010000136.1 GCA_028717405.1 Eubacteriales bacterium | reverse complement strand
CCGGTGATATCTCTCTTAAAATCTTTCAGTTTTTTATTATCAGTATACAAGGTGCGATATTATCTCCATTGTTGTTGCTTTTTACAGATTATTATAGTAAAATTCTTATCGATGCGGATGTGGTGGAACTGGCAGACACGATAGATTCAGGTTCTATTGGTCGCAAGGCTGTGCAGGTTCAAGTCCTGTCATCCGCACCAATTCATAAGAAGGGCTCTGTCACGGAGCCCTTCTTGTTTATTGTTTATCTATGCCTTCTGTGCCTTCCGTATCAGGCTCCTGTGTCTTTTCTTCCTGTATTGCTTCTTTATCGGGCACCTCAGCTTTTTCTTCCTCTTTGATTACATGATCTGCTTTGCCTGCCACAGCTTCTCCGGTTTTCTCATCGATCCCTGAATCACCATCTTCCGGTGCGGTCTCAGATGTTTTATACTTTTCTGTAATATTCTCTTCAGCGTCAACTATGCTGAGGCTGATCTTTTTCTGGCCGGCGTTGACCTCCATGACTTTTGCCTTTACCTTTTGACCGGTTTTAAGTATTTCTCCGGGTTTTGAAATACGTTTTTCCGATATTTTTGATATATGTACCAGCCCGTCTATCCCCGGGACTATTGTGACAAAAGCCCCAAAAGGCAGCAGCTTCACAACTTCGCCTTCTATGATGTCGCCTTCCCGGGGCAAGTTCTCACCAATATTCCACGGATCGTCTTCAGGCCTTCTGTAACTGAGAGATATCCTCTTATTATCTCTGTCAAAATCCAATACCCTTACCTCTGCAACATCTCCTGTTTTCAGCACCTCTGACGGATGACCGAATCTCTTCCATGAAAGCTCGGATATGTGGATCAGCCCATCGGCGCCCCCGATATCTACAAACACTCCAAAGTCAGCAATATTCCTGACGGTCCCTTTATATATCCTGCCGGCTTCTATTGTTTCCCAAAGCTCTTTTGCCTTTTCTTCCTGTTCCTCCTTCAGAACAGCTCTTTCAGACCCGACATAGCTTCTTTTCTGCCTGTTGTATTCGAGAAGCCTGATTTTGATTTCCTTTCCCAGATATCCGCTGAGATCACTTATATATCTGTCTCCAAGCTGTGAAGCAGGAATGAATATTTCTGCCCCCTGAGGGCCCGCCAGAACGCCGGAATTCACTACAGCGGTTACCTTCACATTTATTGTCTTATTCTCTTTGCAGGCCTCTTCAATGAAGTCATTCTGTTTGATGGCGTCGGCCTTCTTCTTGGACAATATGACATTCCCATCACCATCATTGACTCTCACAACATATACTTCGATTTCTTCCCCTATCCTTATGGATTTTTTCGGATCAAAATCAGGCTCATTGGAATAATCTGCCAAAGCAATTATTCCATCTGCTTTATACCCTATATCAACAAACACCTCGCTGTCGTTACAGGCAAAAACTCTTCCCCTTATCACACTGCCTGACCTGAGCGCTATCATAGAGTTTTCAAGAGCTTCCTGAAAGTCTATTTCGGGCTCATCGCTGTCAAATCTTTCAATCATTTTGTCAATTACCTCCCTGATTATCTTCTCCGGCGCAGAAGCCCCGGCTGTAATACCTATAGTCTTTAACCGCCTGCCCTTTCCTGCGTCAGGCGGTATATCTGCCGCCGTTTCGATCCTGTACGTTTCCGGGCACCGGCTGCTGCATATTTCAAAAAGCTTGTTAGTGTTTGAACTTTCCTTGCTTCCTATTACTATCATCATATCGGATGAGGAGGATAGTGCCGCGGCTTCTTCCTGTCTCTTCGTCGAGGCCCGGCACAAAGTTTTATGTATTTCAGGTTCATTCAGCTTTTCTGCAAGTATTCCGGTAATTCTTTCCCATGTTTCATTGGTAATGGTAGTCTGTGCAACGATACAGGTCTTTTTTATGCCTTTTTTATCTTCAATGCCATCCATATTAATGCATCCGGCATTTTTACTTACGGCATTTTCAACATTCGCCTTAAAATCATACGCTTCTTCTTCAGTACCCACTATTAGGGCTTCGTCATCACACCATCCGTTTATTCCCTCTACCTCGGGATGGTTTTTATCTCCGATAATAATAATATCATAACCTTCGTCTTTTTTCCTGCGAACAAGCCTGTGAATTTTTTTTACATATGGACAGGTAGTATCTATATATCTGAGTCCTGATCCGGCAAGTGATGAATAGACCGACGGAGCAACGCCATGTGCCCTTATTACAACACAGTCGCATTCTTTTATATCCCCGGTTTTTTCAAATACCTTAACGCCTCTGCTCTCAAATTCACTTACTACCTGCCGGTTATGTATAATAAGCCCCAGCGTACCTACGGATTTTTCTCCTTTATCAAGGACTTCGTTCAGCATTGATATCGCTTTATATACACCGGGGCAGAAACCCGCTGTTTTAGCTGCTGTTATTTTTACCATCATACTCCTCTGGATGATTTTTCATTTATATATGATATATATCAGGCTTCGGCGCTGTCTGCCTTGTTCCCGGTCAGGCTGTATATCCTGTCTAATATCATTCTCCCTATTTCACGCATTTCATCTTTTGTATACGTTTTTTCAAACAGGTTGGCTTTTTCACCCATTACCTGCGCCTTTCTCTTTTCGTACTCTTCCCTGATGTTAAATGGTTGGCCGAAGTTTACTGTGATCCTGGTAAAGGGCCTGTAATTACCGCTTATGCCTGCGGGTATCACAGGCACGTCCTTTTTCAGAGCAAGCATGACCGCTCCGAGGTGTATTTTCATGGCAGCCCCGACCCGGTGGCTTTTCATTCTTGTCCCTTCGGGAAATATGCCCACGATATGGCCCTCATCAATAAGGCGCATGGCGGTTTTCATCGCGTCTACATCATTTTTTCCCCTCTTTACCGGAAATGCGCCGAACCTTGTTATAAACCAGCGTACCGGCTGCCATTTGAACAATTCTGCTTTTGCCATCCACCTTATCAGCCTTTCGATCTTATACCCGATCACAAACATATCGAGTTCAGCGACATGGTTAGGGCATAATATGGCTGCGCCTTTGTCCGGGATATTTTCAATGTTGTTTACTCTTACTCTGTATAATAAGCCGAAAACAATTTTAAGGACTGTCCTGACAGTATTTTTTAAATGATCCTTTTTCAAAGGCATTTCCTCCTGTCTTTATGCAGATCCAGGTTTGATATAATTGCCTGTACAACCTCTTCGGGGGTCATGTTTGTCGAGTCGATAACAATGGCGTCTTCGGCCTTTCTTAGCGGAGCCGCAGCCCTCTCGGTGTCCTGTCGGTCCCTTATCCCAATATCTTTCTTTATAACCTCTTTGTCAGCCATCTGTTTTTTTGCAGCCAGTTCCAGATACCTCCTGTTGGCTCTTTCCTCTTCCGAAGCTGTCAGAAATATTTTCAGGTCTGCGTCAGGCATTACGTGTGTGCCAATATCGCGGCCATCCATTACAATACTGCCGCGAGAAGCTATCTTCCTCTGCATTTCCACCATTATTCTTCTGACTGCAGGTATTGAAGCTATGTCAGACGCCGCTTTGGTTATCTGTGGGGTCCTGATTGAATCTCCTGCATCCTTACCGTCAAGGAACAGCCTCTGTTCTCCCTTTTCATCAAAAGATACACTGATGTCAGTTGCGGAAAGCATCCTTTCAAGAGCTTCCGGATCATAATAGCTGATTTTCTCATTTGTTGCCTTGAGAGCTGCCGCCCTGTACATTGCCCCCGTATCCAGATAAGGTATGCCAAGCTGCCTTGCCACCTTCCTTGCCGTTGTGCTTTTCCCCGCTCCGGCAGGCCCGTCAATAGCTATTCTTATTTTTTCCCCTGCAGGGGCATCTCCGGGTTTATCAAAATCAGTTGTGCTGCACTTCTCATCATAAGGCACAGCATCCTGTATTCCCCGTTGCTGTACCAAATCAGGCCTGAGGATTTTCGCCCCGTTCAGGTAAATATGCTTAATCTCACCATTTGTTTTCCCCGTGTTTATATGCATCATCAGGCGTATGCACTTTCTGAGGCTGCCGGCAACGGGTACCTCATTTGTGCACATCAGTGCAATATCATCCATGCCTTCGGCTCTGGCCGCCTTTGCGGGAAATGCCGCGTCAAGATCTGATGTTACTGAAAACAGGATGCTTATAATATCATCCTTACATATACCGTTTTCTGCTACTACTTCTCTTATTAATTCTCTTGTACCTTCCAATATTTCATCTTCAGTATTCCTGGCGACTGTTGTCGCTCCCCGTATTGCCCTCACCTGCATTATTCAGCCTCCGGTAATCTATTCATTCACATCAGCATTAACGTATAAGTATATAACAGTTATTATATAAAAATCTCGATTTAAGAACAACTGCTCCTGGGATTGTCTGCACTAAGATTGTTAATAACAAAAGCTGCCTGCCGTATATCCCGTTGAAAAAGCCGCACTAAGGTTGTATCCTCCTGTGTAACCATCAACATCGATAACTTCACCGGCGAAAAAAAGTCCTTTAACTATTTTAGATTCCATTGTGGCCGGATTTATCTCGTCAGTAACAACTCCTCCGGCTGTTATTATAGCTTCAGACAAAGAGCCAGGCGCCTTTATGGTTAACGACAGATCTTTAAGCAATCCAGTCAGTCTTTTTCTTTCCACTTTGCTTATCTGGTTTACCTTTTTTATCGGGTCTATCTCCGACAGGCTGATTATCACAGGTATCAGTCCTGAAGGCAGCAGATCATCAAGCGAATTTCTGTAATACTTTCTGCTGTTTTTCAGAAAATCCCGTGCTATCCTTTTATCAAGCATGTCGACATCCAGAGCAGGCTTAAGATCAATGTGAAGCCTGATGTTGCTGTAACCGAGTTTTGCCAGATGATGCCCCGCACTGAGGATCACCGGTCCTGTTACTCCGAAACCGGTGAACATCATTTCGCCAAAATCACTGAAAACCAATCTGCCGTCAGGATCTGTAAACCTCACATTTATATTTTTAAGAGAAAGTCCTTCAACAGAAGCCGGCCAGTCTTCCGATGTGATCAGAGGCACAAGTGAAGGTTTTGGCCGTATTATAGTGTGGCCGCATCCGGCAGCTATGCTGTATCCGTCTCCGGTCGAGCCTGTGGAGGGATAG
>JAQUNY010000135.1 GCA_028717405.1 Eubacteriales bacterium | reverse complement strand
TCTGTCCTGCCTTTGTCTGACAGTCTCATTCTTTTACTCGCTGTATTTCTTACATTACTTGTCTCTTTTTCCTTAGCCATAATATAAAATATTCCTCTGCGAAATGATTTGACGGATATTTCTGTCTGCTATATCTTGCTCGTAAGCATCTTGTCCATGTAGGGGCTCAAAGGAACAGCGCCTGTCTCCGTGATCTCATATCCGGTTTCTATCCTCACACCGTTGAATTCGGGATGCCCAAAAAAGCTCACATCCACACACACTGTCATCCCCGGTTTAAGCTCATCAGTTCCGTTTGGCCCGAAGAATGGTCCTTCCGCTTCCATTATACCTATAGTGTGCGCAAAAGGACACACAAGGTATTTCATATATCCGGCCTTTTTAAAATATTCCCTTCCCGGTTTGTCGATTTCCTTGCCCGCCAGCCCGGGTTTCAGCTTATCCCTTGTCATGCGCAGCACTTCACGGACGTGCCTCATACATTCAGCCTGGGCAGGCGTGTACTCGCCGCTGACCGGGAGTGTATTGCCGAAGACTCCGCTGTAGCCTTTCCACCGCGCAGACAATCCCAGCATGACCATCTCCCCCGGTTTCATTATCTTGTCCATTGATGTCGGTACTACGGCGTTAGATCGTCTGCCGCTTCCCACTATGGTCTTGAACGCAAAACCATTTGCGCCAAGCGCCCTTGCCGTAGCCTCGCCGGCAGCTGCCACTTCACATTCCCGCACTCCCGGCGAAACTTTCGCCATCATGGCTTCAGCAGCCTTGTCGGTGATTTTGAAGGCTTTTTTGATCTGCTTCCTTTCCCATTCGCTCTTAACATAACGCAAAGAGAGAAAATTTTCCGTAATGTCGACAAGTTCGACTCCCTTCAAGTTTGCTTCAACCTGGCGGTAAACAGAGACCGGCATCTGATCCGCTCCAACTATACCTGCTCTCCTTATCTTACCTTTCCTGCCTAACTCGGCAAAAAGCTCCTTGAAGCTTATAATGACGGCGTTGGGATATTCCTCGTCCGGCACCATAAATACCGGGAGATTGCGGGTCTCCCTGATAGCACTGTCCTGCCTGGCAAATGGTTCGCTTTCAGGGCCGCCAAGTATCAGGGCTTCGCCTTTGCGCGGCACCAGGACAGCCCCGCTCTCGAATTGCGGGCACCATGCCGTCAGATACCATCCGTTGGCCAGGTTGAATTCATCGTAATAAACCAGAGCGAAATCAAGATCATTCTTATTAAGCAGTTCCCTGACCTTTTCCAGCCTTCCGGCGTGTTCTATATTGTCATAGTATGGCATATTCTGTTAGTCGGGCAGGAAGCTCCGACTACCCTCCTTTTCAGTGAAATTATTGTGACAACGTTTGCAGAATAAAATTCAACTTCATTATAAAACCTTGACGTTTGCCTGTCAAATGAATATTATTGTGAATATCATTGTGAATATTAAAAGCAAAACCGGAGGCACTGGAATAATGAGTACAGACAGTCAGACAGGGAAAAAAATAACAGAAGCCAATGACGACACTGGAGCCAATGAAGCCACTGAAGCCATTAAAGAAAAAGACGGCAAAATGTCGCCCACAATAAAAGAGGTCCCGTACGGCCCATCAGCAGCACTCGAAATGCGTGCAGGCGGCTATGTGGCGACCATCGTTCCCTATATCGGTGCAAATCTTATTTCGCTGACATGTCCGCAGAAAGGTCTGGATATATTAAGGACACCGCCCTCATATGAAGCCCTTCGTTCTTCATCTGTAGTATACGGTATGCCTGTCCTGTTTTTCCCGAACAGGATAGTAGGCGGCAAGATGAGAAGAGATGGTTATGATCTTTCACTCCCTATAAATGATCCCACAGGCACAATGCATATACACGGTTTTCTTCACAGCAGGCCATGGACGCCTGAAAAAACTCTGGTGTGCAATGATGCATGCATAGTAAGATGCTCGTACACAAACACCGGCGAGACCTCGGATTTCTATAAATATTTCCCCTTTGACTTTACCGCAGCAATAACATACACCCTTTCCCCATCCGGCCTGACACAGGAATTCGAAATGCAAAACACCGGTGATGCTCTGATGCCGTTCGGCTTTGGTTATCATACTGCTTTCAGGGTCCCGTTCTCTGAGCGCGGAAGCACGGAAACGTGCTGTTTTAAGGTTTCGGCAGGCGACAGGTGGGAAGTCGGTGATTTTGTGATCCCAACAGGCCGGATGATCAAAGATGACACTATGCGCGATATCCTTAACAATAAAGGTATGAAGGCAAACGGATTCAAAATGTCAAAAATGTGTTTTAGATCCCGGCCTTTTGATCTTGATGGGACCACGTTCAACGGCGCCATATTATATGACACCGGCTGCAAAGAAAAGGTCATATACGAAACCGACGCACAATTCGGCCACTGGCTGATATGGAACAGCGAAGGAGATGAGGGCTTCATTTGCATAGAGCCGCAAACCTGGATGACCAACGCCCCAAACCTGGATCTGGACGGCAGTGTGTCAGGCTACAGGACGCTTGCTGCAGGCTGCAGCGCAAGGCTGCTGAATACCCTGAGGGTTATCTGAAAGCACAGAGATATATAAACAGAGCAAATAGTGAACATGGTCAATCAGGGGACCAAGGGCAAGCACGGAGCAAGCACAGGGGACAGTTCATCTGCTTAAATCAGGGGAACGGTTCATCTGCTCAGTTCCTACTCAAGCCCCTTGAAATAATATACTGTGTCATCTTTGGCCCTGATGTCGGTCAGTGTGCCGTTGTAATGGCGAAGGTTGCGTGGTTTATAAGGCCGTTTCATGACTTCTTCTTCATTTACTTCTATCCCGAAACCTGGCTTATCGGGTATCTTTATGTAACCATCCCTGAATTCTACTTCCTCGTTCGTTATTGCCTTGCGGAAAGACCCGTCTGTAAGCATGATTTCATGTATGAGGAAATTGGGGATCGTCGACGCCAGATGGAGTATGGCTGCGTTGGATATCGGGCCGCTTGCATTGTGGTAAGAAACAAAAATCCTGTTGGCCTCAGCCATGGCCGCGATTTTTTTGCACTCATATAAGCCGCCCGTGTGGAATACATCGGGCTGCACAATATCGACTGCCTTCTTTGCGAACAACTCGGCAAAACCAAATTTCGTGTATATTCTCTCACCCGCGGCAATCGGTATATTGGATTTTGCCCTGACCATTGCGGTTGAATCAATATCGTCCGGCAGGCAAGGCTCCTCGAAAAACATCGGTTTAAAAGGCTCAAGCTCCCTGCATATCTGTATTGCAGCTGTCGGATAAAACCTGCCATGCCCTTCAATCAGGAGATCTGTATAAGGCCCGGCAGCTTCGCGCACTGCTCCGACAATGCGCACTGTCTTTTCCATCTGTTCGTTTGTTATGTTCATATATGATGAGCCGAAAGGATCCCATTTAAGTGCTTTCACACCCTTTAATACCGCTTTGGAGGCGGCGGCCGCGAAATCCTCAGGTTCTTTGGCGCCCACAAACCAGCCATTTGCGTACATTTTTACTTCATTGCGGATTTTTCCGCCAAAAAAAGTGTATACCGGCACATCGAAATATTTACCCATAATATCCCACATTGCTATTTCGATCCCGCTCATAGCCGTCATCATGACGGGACCGCCCTTCCAGTAGGAGTCCCTGTAAACCTCGTACCACATTTTTTCGATTTCAAGCGGGTTTCTGCCGACGATAAGCCTCTTCAGATCCTCGACGCAACCGGCTACCGAATACTCCCTGGTGCCAAGCGAGGCCTCTCCCCAGCCATATAGTCCCTCATCCGTCTCAACTTTGATGAATGACCAGTTAGTCCTGAAAGCATCCATAATGAAAATTTTTACATCTGTGATTTTCATACCTCTATCCTCCATTCTCAAAAAAAGGGGATGTTTCAATAAGACAGGGTAAGACAGGGGACGGTTCTGTGTCTTGGGTAAGACACAGAACCGTCCCCTGTCTTACCCCCCTGTCTTGTCTCAGCTTTTATCATAAGGGACCAGGCAGGCCCTTATACCAGAATCGACAACAAGGTCAGCGCCTGTAACAGTAGCTGAAAGCTCAGTCCCCAGGTAAAACACCGCATTCGCGATATCCTTACCCGATGACTCTCTTCCGACAGGGTATGCGCTTCGCCTTATATTGGCTGCATCTTCAGGTATTATATCCCAGCGGTTAGTGTGTATAGCCCCCGGAGCGACATAATTTGCCCTGATGTCAAACTCAGCCAGTTCATATGCAAGTGACTTTGTCAGAGACAGTAACGCGCCCTTTGAAGCCGCATATATGCCTCTTCCCCGCATCGCCGCATATGCATGCACTGAGCCGATTATAACAATTGCTCCTCCGCTGCCTGTTTCTTTCATCAGCAGCGCCGCATTTTTGCAACAGAAATAGGTGCCCCTGACATTGGTCCCGAATATTTCGTCAAACCTTTCCGGAGTAGCCTGCAGCAATTCAACATCGATCCCAAGGTCTGCGCTGTTACTTACAAAGACATCTAACGCCCCGAAATCACTGCGTATTTCTCCAAATACTCTTGCAATGTCATCGGTATCCATCAGATCAAGTCCATATCCGACAGCTTTTATACCATAGTCAGCCGCAATTTTTTCTGCCGCTTTTTCAGCCCTTTTCAGTTCCCTGCTTGATATTGCCACATCATATCCCTTTGACGCGAAATGTTCCGCAATCGCCAACCCTGTGTTTACAGTTCCTCCTGTAATAAATATGACTTTATTTTTCATTTAGCGTATACACCCTTATAAATATATTTGGAAATCTTTGCACATTTTATCCATCTAATAACTCATAACTCACGTACAGATGTCCCCTCCAACCGGTCTGCTTTTTACCTTCGCAGCGGTAACCCGGTCTTCAGCGTCCGCTGACAGCCTTTACATGAAGCGCGGCAAGCCTTGTTATTTCCGCGAAATCCCCGCTCCTGACCAAATCAGGCTTAACGACTGAAGCTCCCGCCGCCACCGCAACAGCGCCAGCCTCAATAAAAGCCGCAGCCGTATCCGGATCGACTCCCCCGGTTGTAAGAAAAGGTATGTGTGGCAGCGGCGCCGAAATATTTTTCAGGTATGGGATCTCATTTA
>JAQUNY010000134.1 GCA_028717405.1 Eubacteriales bacterium | reverse complement strand
GTTCCGGTCTGGAAGGTAGCAATGTCATCAGCAGTCATTCTCTTATTAATACAGGCACTTATAGCATTTATCAGCTCGCCGCCGCTGGTTGCGCCTGTAACCTGCCCTCCGAGTATAACCCCGCTGCCGGCTTCAAAAGTCAGCCTGACCTTTAGATTTGCGGCACCTGGCATACATCCCGGGTGACGATTTACCGATTCCGCTTCTCCGGATACAATATTATACCCCTTTGCAACAGCCTGTGATTTGGTCAGCCCGGCAGCTGCAAAAGCACTTCCGCCTATGACCGTAGAATAAACACCAATGACTCCCATATTGACTCTTCTGATCGAGAAAATATTGGCTCCTGCCATTCTGGCCTCCATTGTTGCAATGGAAGCCAGTTTCATATTTGAAGGTTTCCCATCAAAGAACGAAACCTTTTCTGCGCAGTCACCACATGCAAATATATCATCATCACTGGTCTGCATATATCTGTTTACCTGTATAGCCTTTGTTGGACCTGTTTCAAGTCCTGCCTCCTCAGCAAGCTTCACATTTGCGACAGCACCGATACCCATTATTATCATATCTGCCCTCAGCATTTTCCCGCTGCCCAGTTCAATACTTTCGACCTTATCTTCACCGTTTATCCTGACAGCTTTTTCATCAAGAAGCAGATTTACTTTTTCTTCTTTTAAAGTTTTTTCAGCAACCAGGCAAAACTCCTCATCATAAACCAGTTGCAGGCAGTGGCTAAGCATCTCCACTATGCTTATGTTCATATCAGGATTTCTCCGCCTGCATTCCTCTGCAATCTCAACGCCGATAAACCCACAGCCTATAATGCAAAGATCTTTGGCTGAACTGAGTTTCTCTATGACCCTCTGGAGATAATCAACATCCTTTTTAATACAAAAAACATTGTTCTTTTCATGACCCGGTATTGGTGGAATAATAGGATTTGATCCGGTAGCTATAATCAGCTTAATATATTCCAATCTTCTGCCTTCTTTTGTATAAACAGAATGCTCTGCCCTGTCGATTTTTATTACCTCATCTGTCAAACCGTCTATCCCATTTGCCGCCAGTAGCGTTTCTACAGGAATAAGGTTCTTCACAGGCGACTCAACAATGCCAAAAGTATACGGTATACCACAGGGTATAGGAACAAGCTTCTCTTTCTTAATAAGCAATATTGACTTGCCTTTATAATGTTTTCTTGCAGTTATGGCTGCAGTAACTCCTGCCGCACTTCCTCCGACAACTATTACATCGTATTTACCAGCAATATTACTCATTTTTGTCCTCTCACTTTCGTCGATTTAGTTTTGAGCTTTTGCCCATTTATATTCTTATTATACGCCTGCAATTATTGATAAGCAAAATTTCGATTTTAGAAAAACAACATTATTTCTACAAATATTTACTGTACTAAATAGTTTTTTACTTTCCATTTTACCTCACTGTTTTAAACTCCTGCGGTATTTTGTATATATCCCGGACAAAACCGGAATAACAAAAGACATAACAGCAATCAGCAGTATCTCAGACAAAACCATAAAATATGGGCTCATAAGCCTTCCTGCCAGATTAAGAAAAGCACCTGCAGACAGGGTAGCCGCGAACATGATCAGTACAGCTTTGCCTGCATCTTTAATTCCCAGTTCCTTTATAAGAACTGTAAATGTGGCGACGCAGGGAAAATACAGTGTCAGGACAACAACTGCCTTCACTATCTGTATATCGGTGAGCTTCAATGGTTCAAGCAATGCAACTGCAGCGTCTTTTCTCAGCAATCCTATAATCAATGCACTGACGGTCTCTTCAGGCAAGCCAAGGACACCCTTGACGATCGGTGAAAAAAAGTTACCAATCCAGGATATGATCCCCGAAACATACATCAGGTTAATAAGTAATATCCCTCCCATAACATAAGGAATAGCCTCTTTCAGAAAACATCTGAGGCGCATTCCCAATTTTTTAAGTTGAAGCCTCAAGCCCGGTAAACGATAAGGAGGTACCTCCATCAACAAAGTCGGGGTCAGGCCTTTTACCGTTTCCTTCAGAAACATTCCAAGAACAGCCCAAACTGTCAACAGAGTTGCAAAGACCAGTGCAATATATATGCCGCCTCTTTCACCTGCCGCCCTTATTATAAGAGAGGTCTGCGCCATACATGGGATTGTTGTACACATTATAACAGCAGTTATAAACCTCTCCCTCCTTGTTTCCAGGTTTCTCACCGCCAGCACACCCGGCACATTACACCCGCAGGCCAAAAGCATAGGTATTACAGAATACCCATGAAGCCCCACTTTATGCAAAAGTCTGTCAAGTATGACCGCTGCTCTGGGCAGATACCCCAAATCTTCCAGAAATCCAAACACCAGATAGAATAAAATGATATAAGGCATTACTATGCCCAATGCTACGAACACTCCGGTAGTCAGCACACCCATTGCCGCTTCATAATCTATACCTGCCGTTGCAGGTCCTAAATCTCCTAAAAGCAATGAATGCAGGATGCCGTCCCCGCCGATTATACCGCTCAGCCATCTTATAAACGGAGAATAAGCAAATTCAAAAAGAGCTCCTATCCTTTCGGTGAGAAATTCACCGGCAGAAATTATCAGCCTGAATAAGGCCACAAGGACCACTACGGCTATAAATGGTCCGTATACAGGATGTATGGAGAGATCCTGGAGCTTTTCGATAAAGGTATGATGTCTGTGTTTAAGATTTTGTACTTCTTTTATGATCCCGCCAATATATGCCCATCTCTTATCTTCACTAAGTTCCGGAATCCTTAACTTTCGGGCTTTAAAAACAGCTCCCGGTATTTCCTTTATGCCTTCCCCTGTAGCACCATTTGTCCTTATTACATCAACACCGAGTATATCAGACAGCTTCTCAGCATCAATATATATGCCTTTATGCTTCGCATCGTCGGACATGTTAAGCAGAAGTACCATCGGCTTGCCATATCCGGCAAGCTGAAGTGTCAGATTGAGATTTCTTTCAAGATTTGTTGAATCGACGACATTTATCAGAACGTCCCCATCAGCTATCATTTCAACCGCAACCTTTTCAGCCTCAGCCTCAGGGTCAAGCTGATAGATTCCGGGAACGTCTATCACTTCATGTCGTTCGCCTCCATAAGTAAGGAAGCCCTTTGTATAATTGACTGTGGTACCCGGGTAATTTGAAGTGGTTACACTGACTCCTGTCAGATGACCGAAAACGGCGCTCTTGCCTACATTGGGATTGCCTGTCAGCAAGAGCCTCATTATTCTACGACCTCTACCATCACTTTGGAAGCCATTCCGTGGCCTATGGCTATCTCTGTGTTCCCGACCGCAGCTATTACAGGCCCAGCTCCAATAAGAGTGCTCTTTTTTACTATATGCGACCCCGTATGTATCCCAAGGGCGGAAAGCCTTGAAATAGAACCTGCACCCCCCGCGATCCCAACGACAATGCCCTGCTGACGATTTCTCATCATCGATAACGCCACTGTCTTTCTTTGCATTACGTATACCTCCGAACAATGCTGTATATGAATCAATGCATTCATAGTGGGCTTATGCTCATTTTTATATAATATACCACTTGACAGTTTTGTTTTCAATACATATGTTTACGAAATGTGTTTACGAAAAATATTCTGCCCCAATATATCAATGTCTTATAATCTTTCCTGCTTACCGGCCTGCAGCCTGCCGCCGGCACGTCTGCCCTGAGGTCCGGACTCATTTCTTCCATGCCTCCAGCAATTCTTTCTGCAAAAATTCATTTTATCCGGCCTCGCACAAATAATGCGTTTAGAGCTGCAGTGAGGACAATTCAATTCTCCTTTTAACAGCTTCTCAAAATTTTCATAGCTCTCTTTCCATTCAAACAGACAATCCGCACACTTCACCGGACATATATTTCTTGTATAATTTCCGCCTTCGATCCTTATCGCCTTACCATTAACCAGGCTGTCTGTTATTTTACTTCTGGCTGTTCCAAGTATCCTCTGGAAAGTCTGCCTCGAAACCTCCATTTTTACAGCACAATCCTCCTGTTCCATGCCTTCCAGGTCTTTCAGCCTGACAGCTTCCATTTCTTCTATTCTTATTATATTTTCGTCAGGCACATCCCCGCCTGCATCATCAGGAGCAAAATACTGTACATTCGGGATATATTCTACTTTCCTCCACTTTACCGGTCTTGCCAATATGATCTACACCTTTCTGTTTTATTTCTGCCTGTAAATCCCGCTTCTTAATTCTCTCATTCAGATTATATAATATTGACCGCAAGCCATAAAGATAAATCATAAATAAATATCCTGCCGGCTTGGACCACAGATCATTATCTTTGTAATACCAGCGTCAAAAAAAAGAGGCAGGCTTCAATGTCTGTCTCTTTTTTTGAGCTTTCCGAATATTTTCAATGGGCTGACTCTTATCCGGTCTTATATTCAGATCAAATTTTCGGCGCAGCCATTTTCAAATATTCATACAGGATCCTTCACTATCCATCTTTCTCTATCTCGCTGATCCTGTCTTTGATTTCTTTAAGCTGGCTCTCAAAATATTCTGCCTGACTCTTCAGTGCAGCCGCTTCATCAACCGGCGCAGTCTGTCCGGCAAAATTCCCCGGCGTGTAATTTGCAGCGCCCCAAGGCATTCTGTAGCCAAAGCCAAAGCCTCTTCCAAAACCAAGGCCTCTTCCAAAGCCAAAGCCTCTTCCATAAACAGCTCCCGGCCCCGGATTCGCATATCCCGGTACAGCAGATCCTGCGCAATATCCAGCCCTTCTGCCTGTCATCGGGCCCGCTCCCGCAGGTCCTGTCCTGTCTCCTCCTGGCATTTTCTCCGCCTCCTTTCCTGTGTTATCTTCACATTTTTCCTTACTTTATAACTATTAAGCTATTATTTTTGGCATATGCCCATTAATATTATAACGCCGTATTTTTTTATTGTCAACAGACAAATTATTTTTTGACAAATTATTTTTTTTGCGGATACACAGACAAATTATTTTTTTGCTGATACATATAATTGTGCGGATACAAATAAAAGCAAAAACCCGGACGGGACCGTAAAAGGTTCGTCCGGGTTTTTACCTGTGTCATCTCATAACCCAATGTCTGCGTTCGGAACAAAGGGTCTGTGAG
>JAQUNY010000133.1 GCA_028717405.1 Eubacteriales bacterium | reverse complement strand
TCATTGCATAAAAATGCAATAAGAAATTTTCATAAGTTAATGACACAATAAATTTTCATATTTTTCATGTCCGCAATAATCGCATGATACGGATGATACACACGATACGGATGATACACATGATACTTGACAATGTCACCCTGTCAATTATCGCGAGAAAATGTCACCCCTGATTTAATTTTGATATTTGCGTTTACTCCCGTCTTTTTCCTTTTCACAGAGTCATACTGTCTCCGGCAGCCATTATTGAACACGCCGGCCCCAGAGCGTCCTTGATCCTGCAGATGGCTCTTATACCTGTGCAGTGAAGCGGGACAACCATTTCCATGCCCAACGCGATAAACAAATCAATAGTTTTATCCAGGCGTTCTTTCGGCACTCCGTCAAGATGCATGCCTGCAAAAAGGGCAAATATTTTTTCCCCGGGATTGTTATTCAATATGTAGGTTATCATGTTGACCGGTCCCGGATGGCTGCACCCTAAAAACACAATAAGCCCTTTTTCGGTTTTTATTACAAGTGCCTGCTCGTCTGCGAAAAAGTCGCGGCTTATGTTTCCCTTGCTTTTTTCTACACAGAAATGTCCGGGCGGTTCTTCAAAGTCGTTCGAATAAGGAGTTTCAGAGAAAATGGCCGTATCCTGAGATATCCGTGTTATGCCCGCGCCGCTTATGATCCTGAATCTGCTGTCTGCTTTCGCCTCTATTTCTGCCCCGATATCCACATAGTTGCCGCCTTCTCTGGTCTGCAATTTGCGGTACCTGGGAGCGAATGTCAGAGGATGGATATATAACGGTACGGATTTTGCCGAAAACGGCTTGAAATACTTAAGTCCGCCACAATGGTCATAATGCCCGTGACTTAAAACCATAATATCTGCAGCCTCCGGATGAAGTCCCATAACAGATGCATTACGAAGATATATGTCAGACTGTCCGGTATCAAATAACACTGTACGGTCCCCATTTTCAATAAACAGGGAGAGCCCGTGCTCAGCAAGGATATTCCTTTTGTTTGCAATGTTATCAGTAAGTATGCTGATTTTCATTTCCGGCTCATCACCTTTCTTCTAATTCATTAAGCTTTTTATTTCATTCCTATTCTCCAGGCTTTTTGCTTCTTTCCCATTCTCTTTATATACAAACACATAATCGTTGACAATTGTGCCCAGAAGGTTGGCCAGAACATTGCATTTCGTCTTGAGAAGATAGAATATTCCCCTCTTTTCATCGGATAAGGTTTCAAAATTCCCCTGTCCCTTACTTATGACTATGTCAGCCTCATTAAATATTTTGCGAAATGCCGGGTTGCAGTCAGATACGATCGTTCCCGGTATGGTGCTCCCGGACGAGATAACTTCCGCATACTCCGAGAGGCCTGAAGCAACGGCTTCTTCAATGGTAGCATCATTAAGGATCGGTTTTTCCCTGACGGCATAAAAAATCTTCGAAGAAATCCCATACAGCTTTTCTGCAAGGACTGCGTCGAAGACTGTTTCGCCTGCATTATCGGCAACTATCAGTATGTTTGCAGGCCTGGCGAAAATTATGCTTTCAAAAAGTCTTCCGTCAAAGGAAGCAAAAGGCTTTCCAAGCTCTTTCTCTATAAGGCTTTCCAGGTCAGGCGAAACACCTCCCCCGTACACCGCTGAATCAAGTGAGTTACCGGCGGCTGCTACCTTCAAAGCCCTGTGTATACCATCACTCGCGTTTTTTGCTTCACAAACATATTTTCTGAGAATCGGCAGCAGCGAAAAGGCCGTATCCATGTCTTTTCTCTTTATTTCGCGATACGGATCCGTTACCCCGGTCATCTCAGCAACCATTTTATGAATAGCGCCCGCAATTTCAGGCGAGTTACGCCGGTTTTCAAAATCCCCTGTTATTTTTACAGCTCTTTTCATAATGGCAGACTGAAGCGCATCATCGCCTGCCGACATCCTGGATGCATCAAGTGCCTGTCTCATAATGCAGGGAAGACATTCAAGAAAAACCTTCATTGAGAACTTCCTGTGCAAGCTTGTTGTCAATAGATTCCGCAAGCTGCATGTATAGCTGGACAGCTTCATATTCCGCGGATACCATAAATCTGACAGCTCTGACAAGCTCCTGATGGGTGAGTTTACGATCTTTTGCAAGACCTGAAAAAGGATGACCAAAATCCGGCATTTCAACACCTCCTGATCTATTCTCCCGTATATCCGAGCGATTGCGGGAAATGGCGTCCCAGGCAGGAATCGAACCCGCATCAGCAGATCCGGAATCTGCCGCCTTATCCATTAGGCCACTGGGACATAATTGTATTCAATTCGTAAACAAAATGCCGCCCTGCAACTAATATATTATCAGTATCTACCTGAAAATATCAAGCAATAAGCCTGATATAAGATAATCAAGAGCATAGCTGAGCATTACAGTCCAAAGCAGCACAAGGACATATACCATCCTTTTAGCTGCCTTTTCAAGCTTGTACACGGTATTAATGCCTCTGAATATTACCGCTGCAAACCATACAGGCACTACAAATGTAAAATAAAGGTCAAGCACATTGAGAAATACTATGCCGGCGAGTGATGGGAAGAACATCGGCATAAGCATCAGGACCATATTTAAAGGTATTATCAAGACGTGTGACATCATATAGATCTTGAACATCCTGATAATATTGACACCACTGTAATCTTTCCCGCTTTTCTTTCCAATCCAGCAAAGCATATCATGTGCGGGCAGGCTGAAGAACAGCACATCCAAGGCACCGGCGACAATTATCGCCATCAGGGCCAGCGAAATATTGAAAATCAGATCAGGCCCGGCAGCTGCTGTAAAAACTTCAGGCCTTATGATAATAACGGGCCAGATGACATCAATGATGCCAATTGCTATAATCCCAGGTATTGCTGTCACCCTGCCCGGTCCGAATTTTTCATACAGGCTCTTCGGGAAGAGTATTATATCTGTAAATCTGATCTTTTTCATCAATTGCTATCCGTTTCTTTGCCACTCAGAATTTTTTCAACACGCTGCAATTAATTATATTCTCCTGCTGCCTGTTAATCAAGCAGCCGCAGACGTTTGCCGCAGCAGTTTGCAGCTGCAGTTTGCCACAACATTGTGCTGTAGCTGTGTTCCGCAGCTGTGCCGGTATCAGTTAAATTACAAATCCTCCGTTAGGGCTGATCACCTGTCCCGTGATATATCCTGCTCCCTCTGATGCAAGGAAGAGGGCACAGGCCGCAACTTCACCGATCCTGCCAAACCTCATAGCCGGGATTTCCTGTTTCATGCACTCTTTTTCCTCAGCTGAAAAGCATTTCATCATATCAGTATCTATTATTCCCGGAGCAATGCAATTTACCCTTATCCCGGAGGGAGCCAGTTCCTTTGCGAGAGCCTTGGTGAATCCTATCACACCTGCCTTGGCAGCCGAATAATGCACTTCACAAGACGCCCCCACAATACCCCAGACAGAGGAAATATTAATGATACAACCGCTCTTTGCGCTGATCATGTATGGCGCCACGCTTTGTGTACAGTTGAACACACCTTTCAGGTTTACCGCCATCATCCGGTCCCATTCATCTTCGGTTATTCCTGTAAAAAGCCTCTGCGCGCTTATTCCCGCATTATTAATGAGCAAGTCTATCCTTCCGTATTTTTTCAGGCAGAATTCCGTCATTGTGTCTACTTCTGAACGTTTTGCCACATCAGCCCTGAATATTTCGGCTTCCAGGCTTTGGGCTGCTAATCTGTCACGCAGAAGGGAAGCTTCTCTTTCGGCGAAGCAGTAATTAATAACAACCCTATATCCATTTACTGCAAAAGCCTCAGCCAGGGCACTTCCTATCCCGCGTGAAGCTCCGGTTATTATTGCCGTGCTTTTTGGCATCATCAGTTCTCCTGAAATGACAAAGAGCTTTAAAAGGATATTCCTTTAAGCTCTTTGCTTTTGTTACTTGATTCAAATGGTGACCCATAGGGGATTCGAACCCCTGTTACCGCCGTGAAAGGGCGGTGTCTTAGGCCTCTTGACCAATGGGCCCTGCTTTGCGCATCTCGCGCACTAAAAATGGTAGCGGTGGTCGGATTTGAACCAACGACACTTCGGGTATGAACCGAATGCTCTTGCCAGCTGAGCTACACCGCCGCTTTATCTCTTTCCTTCAAGCCCCTTCAAGCCTTAAAACGGCACAACCCTCCACTTGCCGCACCGCGTAAGGTTGTGCCACATGCTCATACATTGTAGCAGATAAAATACTTTAAAGTCAAGAAAATTTTGCGGCATACCATCTGAGTTATTATCACGAGTTATTATCACGTTACTTCGCGATATATTTTCTTGCTTGAGTTATTTTTCATATTTTAACTGTTTATTTAATCAGCCTTTTGTTCCTTCTTGTTCCTTCTTGTTCTTTCTTGTTCCTTCTTGCTGATGGCTATGCTATCCTCAATATAATCAACCAGGATATTGTCTCCTTCTTTGACCTTTCCCTCAAGCATTTCTTCAGCCAGCTTGTCTTCTATCATGTTCTGTATAGTCCTCTTCAGCGGACGGGCCCCGAAAACCGGGTCGAACCCGCTCTTTGAAAGGAATTCCAGTGCCTGGTCGGTGATCTCCATCTTTATGTCGTTTGCCTGCAGCCTTTTATTAAGCATATCGATCATAAGGCCTGCTATCGTCTTAACCTCATTTTCATCAAGAGTATGGAAAACAATTATGTCATCTATCCTGTTCAGGAATTCAGGTCTGAAGGCTTTCTTGAGTTCTCCCAGCACATTGCTTTTCATTTGTTCATATGACCTGCTTTTTTTCGACGAGTCAGTATCAAAGCCCACAGTTTTAGGCTCTGTGATCATTCTGGCTCCTACGTTCGAAGTCATGATTATCACGGTGTTTTTAAAATCCACTACTCTGCCCTGTGAATCGGTAAGCCTTCCGTCTTCCAGAATCTGAAGCAGCATGTTGAATACATCGGGATGAGCCTTTTCTATTTCGTCAAACAGGATTACCGAATATGGACGCCTTCTGACTTTTTCAGTAAGCTGTCCGCCTTCTTCATATCCCACATATCCCGGCGGCGAACCGACAAGTCTCGAAACATTGTGTTTTTCCATATATTCTGACATATCGATCCGGATCATGGCATTTTCATTGCCAAACATGGACTCTGCGAGAGCCT
>JAQUNY010000132.1 GCA_028717405.1 Eubacteriales bacterium | reverse complement strand
CATAGATTTCTGTCTGTATCTTCGGATGAGGCAGGTATCCTTGCAGGATTCTCTCTTAAAAACAGATAAAGCCTTTCAAGCATTATCTTAGCCTTTATTTCTTCAATCTTCGCCACCGAGCCCACATATACCTTTTTAAACAGAAATTCCCTCATACTCTCGGTAGCCCTGCGGAAGCCGTCACTCATGGTAATTTTATTGCAGTTCATACTGTTCTTAATTATGTCGCATACCATATTATTTATCCTGTTACCGGATGTGTTTCCCAAAACAGCTACGCATTCTTCAGGGAGGTCCTCTCCGGTTATTATGCCGCCTCTTATCGCATCTTCAATATCATGGTTGATATAAGCGATTTTATCTGCATGCTGGATGATCACTCCCTCCAGTGTTGATGGATTTCCGGTCTCAGTGTGGTTCAGTATCCCATCTCTTACCTCCGACGTCAGGTTCAATCCACCTTCTTTTTCAAGGCAGTCAACTATCCTGAGGCTTTGTTCATTATGCCTGAATCCGTGAGGCGAGAGTGAATTAAGAACATTTTCTCCTGCATGGCCAAAAGGAGTATGTCCAAGGTCATGGCCCAAAGCTATCGCTTCTGTAAGATCCTCATTGAGCCTCAGGCTGCGGGCTATGGTTCTTGCAATCTGGGATACTTCAAGAGTGTGAGTCAGCCTTGTTCTGTAATGGTCGCCTTCCGGCGATATGAAGACCTGTGTTTTATGTTTGAGCCTTCTGAAAGCCTTGCTATAGACGATCCTGTCCCTGTCCCTCTGGAATTCCATCCTGACAGGGCATTTTTCTTCCGGCCTGTTCCTTCCGGAAGTCCTGCCGCTGAAACAGGCATATGGAGAAAGCATTCTTTCTTCGCTCTTTTCTAAAGCTTCCCTGATATACATGTTATTCCTCCTCTTTGCCTTCAGACCTTTATAAAATTGATATTATGTACCAGTCAATTACCATGTTTCACCAGCTATTTGTCAATTTTAATTCAGCATATCACATGATCAATTATACCACCAATCTTCTGCAAACACGTTGTCAAGGACATACGGTAAATCACATGGCGTAACTGTATTACTGACAAGTATTTTTAAAAGTTTTTCGACTTTTTCTTTTTTACACGAAATATTTTTAACCACGGAGCTTTCATCGGCTGTTCCTTCCATCACAATGGCAATCCCGTAATTTCTTCTGATGTTTATTCCCGTTCCGGCATTATATATGTTTTCTTCATCATATATATCAGATGTGCCTGTCAGGCATGATTCGTCGCTGCAAAAAGACTCGCCGCAATCATTGCCGTCATTGGTATTGTATTCCGATCTTTCATTTATCAGATAATACTTCAATGATGCCTTCTCTTTTTTGCCGCTTAATGTTTCAAACTCCACTTCAACTACCTGCTTCATAATTGTGCACATCCTTTTTCCTCCTATTTAAAAGCCTTTCAGGCAAAATTAAATTTGATAATATTATATAGATGTAATATCTATAATTTACATTTTCAAGAATATACGAGGATATTCGGCAATTTTTTTTGCGGGCGGACTAAAAAAAGCAGTCTGCTGATGCAGACTGCTTTTTTATTATTAATAATGTATTACATTATCATTATCTGATCTTTATTTCGCTTAACTCTTTTTACGCATGCCGCAAGACCATTCTTACGCCCTGGCCGGCTTCTTCTCCGCTCTTTTCTTTTTCTGTGATTCTCTCCACATCACCCAGAGTGGCGTAGCTATGAAAAGTGAAGAGTATGTACCACTCACTGACCCTATGATAAGAGGGAAACTAAAGCTTGAAAGTGAACCGATATCATAGATCAAAGAAAATACCAGTATTATTACCAGGCTCACAAACACAGCTAATCCTGTGTTGATTGTCCTTACCAGGTTTTGATTCAGGCTGTTATTTGCTATTTCGGAGTATGAAAGTTTTCTTGATGTTTTTATAATTTCCCGTATCCTGTCATAAATAACGACCGTATCATTGATGGAATACCCTATTATTGTAAGCATTGCAGCTATGAAAAGCTCGTTTACAGGTACTCTGAATATAGCATAAACTGAAAGCATAATAAGAGCATCATGGATAAGCGCAACTATAGCCATTATCCCGGCAGACAAGCCTGATATAGCCGCAAACCTTATTGCCAGATATATCACAGTAAGAATCGAAAGGATAATAAGGGCTTTTACTCCGTTATCCCTTATCTCTCTGCCTATGAAAGGCTCCACATTTATTTCGCCTGCGACAGCGCCTGCAGGTTCAAGTCCGTACTTCTGAATTATCACATCCTCTATTTCTGATATCTGTTCCCCTGTTAAAGCTGAATCACTTTTAGCAATATTCAGAGAAAGAAGATATGGGCTGTCTCCTTCATTATCAGGGTCATAAACTTTTGATTTCTGAGGTATTACGCTTCTTCCGGTGAGTTCAGCTATTAACTCGCCTGCTTCTTTTTCGTCAAAATCCCCATCCTTCATTTTCATCTGGATTATTGTTCCGCCTTTAAACTGTATATCCATTTTAAGTCCGTTGACCGCTATTGAGATAAGTCCGGCAAGAATAATCACACCTGAAATAATAAAACATATGAATCTTTTCCCGTAAAAATCAAATTTCATGATAACACCCTCCTGTTCACGCCAAACAGCCAGTTTTTCCTGGCCGCTTCAATGCCAATGATGGCTTTGAGCAGGATCCTGGTAGCGGTGATCGCTGAGATGAAGCTAAGCAGTACTCCTATCGTCAGCGTGTATGCAAAGCCTCTGATGGCTCCTGTCCCGAAATACCAGAGTATCAGAGCCGCGATTATTGTTGTCATATTTGAATCAAATATTGCTGTAAAAGCTTTTTTATAGCCGGTTTCCATAGCCGCCGCAATTGATTTTCCGGTCCTGAGTTCTTCCTTTATTCTTTCAAAAATCAGGACATTAGCGTCTATGCTCATTGCTACCGACAAAATGAAGCCTGCTATACCCGGCAATGTCAGTGTAAGCTGAGTCCAGGACATTATCAGTATTGTCAGGGATGCAAGTCCGATCAGTGTAAAACACGAAATCAGCCCCGGCAGCCTGTAAAACCCGATCATAAAAAGGAATATGAAAATGAATGCTATTAATCCCGCAAGTATAGTTACCCGCAGAATATTTGATCCCAGCATAGGGCTTATTGAATTCAGCTCCCTGGCTTCCAGCCTGAAGGGCAAAGCGCCTCCTTTGATTGTTGAAGCAAGTTCTTTTGCCTGTTCGGAAGCAAGCTCTCTGTCTCTTGTTCCCATCTGTATAGATGCAAACTTTGTTGATATTTTGGTATTTACTATTGGCGCGGAGATGAACTGGTCGTCCATAAATATAGCGATCGGTTCGCCGACAAGTCTGCCGGTAGCCTCCTCAAATCGCAGTGCGGCATCATCTGTCATCTCAAGCCCAACCTCCGCAAACCCGGTCTCAGGATTTATTTCCGGCTTTGAGTCCACTATATCTGTCCCCTGTAAGATTATCTTTCCTGTGGGAAGATAATCGCCTTTTTCATCTGTCAAATCTTTGTCAACCTCCTGAAAGGTCAGGAGAGATGTACTGCCTATATCTTTAATCGTTTCCTGGGGATCGAACTCAGCGCCTGTTTTCCAGGGTATCTCGATCACTATGCGTCCGTTGTTAAGATCAGTTGTAAGATTTCTGTCAGTTATGCCCTTGCCGTCAAGCCTGACACCAATTTTTACTTTTGCCGCTTCCAGCTCCTCTGCGGTTGGTTCACCGTCTTCTTTTACGGCATAAAGGATTGCGTGTATGCCTCCCTGTATATCCGTACCCAGCCTGACATTATCAGCTCCCGGGATCTCAAAATTGAATCCCGGTATGCCTATACCTGCGAGTGCAGTAAATGCCAGCAGAGCGATAAAGACAAGCAATACCACAGCCTTGGCCATGTAGTTGCCTTTCATTCCCTGTTACTCCCTTCCAAGAGATTTCTTATTTTTTTTGCCTGCATTTCTGGTTTGCCACCGTGCATGAAGTCTTGCATGCCGACTGGCAGGAAGACTGGCATTCGCCGCATCCGTATTTTTTGCCGGACTTGACCGTTATGCCGCTGTTTATTGTCCTGATGTGCTTCATTTTTTCACCCCCTGTTTTATGCCGTCAAGCCTCTATAGTCCTTTCCACATCTTTTATAGCCCATTTTTTCATCTTGATCTGTGTCTTTTCAGCGCCGGTCTCAAGAGTTACTTCATCATCCTTGATATTCACGACTCTTCCCAGAATTCCTCCCACAGTGGTTACATTGCTCCCAGCCTGTAGGGATTCAAGCATTTCGCGTGTCTTTTTCTCCCTTTTCTTTTGAGGCAGGAAAACCACAAGATAAATAATGACGATAAAAAACGCCATATACCCCAATGTAAATAATAGGCTTGAACCGCCAGCTGCTGTAGTAGTATCCATTTCTACCCCTTTCCTTTTTACAGGTTTTGCCGATCTTTGATCAGCTTTTTTATTTTTCATACCCATAAGACTTAAAAAAATCATTTTTGAAATCTTCAAGCCTGTCTTCCATTATAGCTTTTCTGGTATTCTTCATCAAGTTTATCAGGAACCTTATGTTGTGCCACGTAGTCAACCTGATCCCCAGCACTTCACCCGACTTGATAAGGTGCCTCACATATGCCCTGGAAAAATTTCTGCACGCATAGCAGTCGCATTGTTCATCCATCGGGCCAAAGTCGCCGGCATATAAGGCATCTCTGATAATAATCCTTCCCCTGGATGTCAGTATGGTCCCGTTCCTGCCAAGTCTGGTCGGCAGAACACAGTCAAACATGTCAATTCCCCTTATCACACCGTTCACAAGATAATCCGGGCTGCCCGCGCCCATCAGGTAACGCGGCTTATCCTCCGGCATTTCCGGGACTACCTTCTCAAGTATCCTGTACATCTCATCAGCAGGTTCACCTACACTCAGTCCTCCTATTGCATATCCCGGAAAATCTGCCGACACAATTTCTCTTGCACTTTTTATTCTAAGGTCTTCGTAAACACTTCCCTGTATTATTCCGAAGAGTGACTGCTTTTCAACCTCGGCATGAGCATCCCTGCACCTTTTTGCCCAGTCTGTTGTTCTCCTGACAGCCTGCAGCGCCTGTTCCCTCGAGCAAGGGTACGGCGAGCACTCATCAAATGCCA
>JAQUNY010000131.1 GCA_028717405.1 Eubacteriales bacterium | reverse complement strand
GATATTGGGCGTTGTAAGCACCAATGCTCTTGAGCTTGGAATAGACATAGGGACTCTTGACGTATGTATCATCTGCGGGTATCCCGGTACTATAGCAAGCACCTGGCAGCAGTCGGGCAGGGCTGGCAGGCGCAACAGTGTGTCAGCAGCATTCATAGTGGCAGGCAGTTCACCCCTCGACCAGTATATTGTATCAAATCCTGCCTATATCCTTGAAAAAAGCCCTGAGCACGGGCTGATCAATCCGGATAACCTTGTCATACTGCACAGCCATCTTAAATGCGCTGCATTTGAGCTGCCGTTTGAAGACGGTGAAAAGTATGGCGTTGAAACCACTGCCGAAATGCTTGCCGCCATGGAGGAGTCAAAATTTGTCAGGCATGTGGGACGCAGATGGCACTGGTCATCCGACGCATTCCCTTCCGAGCAGATCAGTTTAAGAAGCGCCTCAAGCGACAATTTCATAATCATAGACACTACGGACCAGTCAAAACACCGTGTCATAGGCGAGACCGACCGCTTCAGTGCGCCAATGCTGGTGCATGAACAGGCAATATATATACATGAAGGCCAGCAGTACCAGGTCGAGAAACTTGACTATGACGACAGGAAGGCCTACGTTACGAAGGTCAATGTCGATTATTACACAGATGCCAACCTTGCCGTTGATATGAAGGTGATCGATGTTTTCCGCGAGAGGGAGAACGGCGGAATAAGCATCAGCAGCGGTGAAGTCAGAGTCACTGCCCTGGTCACGATGTTCAAGAAAATAAAGCTGTATACTCATGAGAATATCGGCTATGGCAGGGTCAATCTGCCTGAGACCGAGATGCACACATCCTCTTACTGGGTAAGCCTTCCCGAAAATATGGAGATAACTGTGGGCAGAAACGCTCTGCAGGACGGCCTCATCGGTTTATCAAACCTTCTTTCCAACACAGCTCCGATTTACCTGATGTGCGCCCCGGGCGACATCAATGTGGTTTACCAGGTCAAAGCCCCGTTCACCTTTCTCCCGACAATTTACATATATGACAGCTGCCCCGGTGGAGTAGGCTTCAGTGACAAGCTTTACGAGCTTCATGATGAACTGTTTGAAGCTGCGCGCGGTATGATCACAACCTGTACATGCGTCGAAGGATGCCCTTCATGTGTTGGACCTTTGAACGTATTTTCAGGAGCGGGGGATCCCAAGAAAACCGCACTGAAGGTAATTGATATGATATTGGAAAGGTAAAGGCAGCAAGTAAAGGCGGCAAGTTAAGGCAGCTATTAAAGGCAGAAAGTTAAGGCAACAGGTTAGTGCGGAAGGAAAGGCTGACAGGAAAGGGAAAATGACAAATAACAACGATCCGGAGAGAAGCGGAAACAGCGCCGCCATAACCGGCAGCGGCGGGGAAAAAGCAGAAAAGGCTGATGATCCAGGCAGGCGCCCAGCCGTTTTGGCGGACTCCGTTATATGCCGTAATGATGAGGGCAGCTGTCTGATAATAGAAAAAGTATATCCTGTTTCCTTCATATACGGGGGATACCGCCTTGAAGAGCTCACAGGATCGGACATGGGAGCTCTGGAATTAGCTTGCGGCCGGCAAAAAAACTACGGGAATGATGAGACTGCTGCCATTTACAATGCCAGTGACCTTGTCTTTTTTGATACTGAAACGACAGGTCTCTCAGGCGGAGCGGGCACAGTCGCATTCCTGGCGGGCATCGGGTTTTTCAGAGAGGACCATTTTATAGTCAGGCAGTATTTTATGAGGGATTATGATGAAGAGCCTGCAATGCTGTTTGAGCTTAACAAGGTGTTATCTTCGTATAAAAACCTTGTAACTTTCAATGGTAAAGCCTTTGACTGGAACATAATTAACGGCAGGTATATCGCCAACAGGATGAGGCTGGGAATGAGGGATCCGTGCCATTTTGACCTGCTCTTTCCGGCAAGGCGGCTCTGGAAAATGAAGCTGGAAAGCTGCAGGCTTTCATCACTTGAGGATAATATTCTGAATGAGCCACGCTTTGGCGACATACCCGGCGAGATGATCCCCGGGATATATTTCAATTATCTTGAAACAGGAGATACCGGAGACCTTGAAAGAGTCATCACTCATAACAGGCTTGATGTGCTGTCGCTTGTCTCCCTGGCTGCAAGGATAAGCGAAATAATAGCCGACCCGGTCAAAGCTTCTGATGGCGGATATGAGCTGCTTGGCGCCGCCGGGATACACCAGGCCTGGAACGCAGCGGCCTTTGGAGTCGCAGAAGAGCTTTATTCAGAGTGCACGGCGTCCGGCAATGATCATGTCTGCAGTATAGCTTCAAAAAAGCTTGCCGGGATTTACAAGAAAAGCGGGAGGGTGGCATCGGCAGCCGAAATATGGGAGAGCATCAGGATAAAGGACGGAGTTCCCGACATCCATGCGGTGGTGGAACTGGCAAAATATTATGAGCACAAGCTTAAAGAATATGAAATGGCAGCCTCCCTGGTGCAAGAGGCTTTGACATATCTCAGGAGCATTTATGGACACGTATCTGCAGCTTCATCTCCGACTTCATCATCGGCTTCGTCAGCAGCTTCGTCAGCAGCCTCATCAGCACCTTCATCATCAGCTTCATCATCAGCTTCATCATCAGCTTCGGCTGCCGCTTCGCCTTCAGGCCGCTGCAACAGCAGCGCAAATTTATTTGACAGCCTTTCCTGGCGGCTAAAAAGACTTGAAGGTAAAATAGCCCTCAGACATTAAATCTGAAAAGCACTATATCGCCGTCCTGCATGACATATTCGCGTCCCTCAGACCGGACAAGGCCCTTTTCACGAGCGGCCGCATAAGTCCCGCATGCCATGAGGTCACTGTAAGCAACGATTTCGGCGCGAATAAATCCCTTCTCAAAATCACTGTGGATTTTTCCGGCAGCCTGTGGGGCCTTGGTACCCTTCTCGATTGTCCAGGCCCTGACTTCGGGCTCGCCGGCAGTAAGATAGCTGATCAGGCCCAGAAGCCTGTACCCTATTTTTATCAGGCGGTCAAGGCCTGATTCAGCCAGGCCGAGCTCTTCTATAAACGCGGTTTTTTCCTCGTCGTCCAGGGCTGCGATTTCTTCTTCGATTTTTGCACATATGACCATTACTTCGGCATTTTCGGCTGCAGCGCATGACAGCAGTTCTCTTATGTACGGATTATTTTCGTCACCCAGGTCTTTTTCTGAAATGTTGGCAGCATATAAAACCGGCTTGGATGTGAGGAGAAAAAGGTCTCTGACGTAGATGATCTCATCCTGGTCAAGTGTCAGTGAACGGGCGGGCATACCGCTCTCGAGAGCTTTCATGATTTTCTCGCATATGGCGAGCTCCTCAAGGTATTTTCTGTCGCCGGACTTCATCATTTTCTTTATTTTGTCGATACGTTTTTCCATTACCTCCATATCGGCAAAAATCAATTCCAGATTTATTGTCTCAATATCGCGGGCAGGACCGATCGAGCCGTCAACATGAACGATATTGCCGTCTTCAAAGCAGCGTATCACATGGATTATTGCGTCCACCTGGCGAATGTGCGACAAAAATTTGTTGCCAAGTCCCTCGCCGCGGCTGGCGCCTTTTACAAGGCCGGCTATGTCGACAAATTCGATGATGGCAGGCACCACTTTTTTTGGATTATAGATTTCGGCAAGCCTGTCAAGCCTCTCATCAGGCACTGCAACTACGCCGACATTGGGTTCAATGGTACAGAAAGGATAGTTGGCGCATTCCGCGCCTGCTTTGGTTATTGCGTTGAAAAGCGTGCTTTTCCCGACGTTGGGAAGGCCGACGATGCCAAGTTTCATTTTCCACCTCTTAAAATATACTCGAAATAATGATATCATTATAACGAGGGCAAGTACAGCCGGGGAAGGAAAACTCAAACATGGACAGATGCAGGATAGAAAGGATAAATGAGCTGGCACGCAAGGCGAAGGAAGCGGGGTTGAGCGAAGAGGAAAAAACAGAGAGAGACGGATTAAGAAGGGAATATATAGAAAGCTGTAAAGAAAGCCTCAGAAATAATCTTATGGGGATAGTGAAAGATAAAAATAAAAACAAATAACTGCAGTAAAAAAACAGGCCTGGCAAATTAGGCCTGGCAATAAAAGCCTGTTAAGCCATAACAAATCCCTGGCATAAAGAAGCCTGTTAAGCTGTTTCTAAAGTAGAATATAAAGGCGCAAACGGAATAAAGAAACGCGGGAGGAACAGAAAAGTGAAAATTTATATCCATACAGATCTGGAAGGTATCAGCGGGATCGGTAAAATGGAGATGATCGACAGAGCAGGACCGGATTTCCAGGAGGCTGTATCTTTGATGATGGGCGATATAAATGCTGCCGTGGAGGGCGCATTTGAAGGCGGTGCAAAGGAAGTGACCGTGCTCGACAGCCACGGAGGCGGAGGTAATTTTGACATGGGTGCCCTTGATAAAAGAGCGGTCACAGACCCTAAGGAAAATAAAAAATGGTGGGGAATGTTGGATGAATCTTATTGCGGGACCTTTTTCATCGGGGCTCACGCCATGGCCGGTACCATAAATGGTTTTCTCGACCATACCCAGTCCAGCAAGACATGGTTTAATTATATTGTAAATGGGCGAAGAATGGGCGAGCTGGCTCAATGGGCAATCGTGGCCGGGCATTTCGGCGTGCCAATGCTTATGGTCAGCGGGGACGAGGCTGCGTGTGCTGAGGCGAGGCAATTCTTTGGAAACATCGAGTGCGTGCCTGTAAAGCAGGGGCTCGGGAGAAACAGGGCGATGCTGTACGACCCCGGGGAATGCAGGCAAAAAATACGCCTGGCTGCCGCAAGGGCTGTTTCCATGTCAGATAAAGCCAGACCTTTCAAACCCTTACTCCCAATGGAGATAAAACTTGAACTTTACCGGAGCGATTACTGTGATTCCATAGCAGCGCGAGAAGGGGTGGAAAGGCTTGACGCCAGGACAGTTCGCAAAATCGCTGCAACGGGTCTTGACCTTTTTATGTAATTTCTAATATAAATCAAAACAGTCTTCTAAAATCCTGCAAAGACAAGGGCAGTAAGCATAACAGAAAGTTTAAATATTATAACTGGAGGTTTACTTATTATAAGTTCTGATATAATATAATGGTGCAGGGATACAGTGCATATAGTCGCAGTGTATATAATCATTCGGAGGGTCATTTTTGGG
>JAQUNY010000130.1 GCA_028717405.1 Eubacteriales bacterium | reverse complement strand
AAATTCCTCATGGCTGAATCAACACAGCCCCAGAACCCACTCGGTAACCAGCTGCAGGAAATGGATGTCGTCAGGACGAATCTTTTAAACGAGGCGGAAAGTCTATACAACTGCAAGTTTGAATTTGTACTGGTATCAGGTGGCTTAAATGGGGTTAAGAAAATAGTTATTGACTCTTCAATGGCCGGAGTATATTTTGCAGATGCATTCAGAATGTCAAAAGTTAATACGGCGAGTATGGAAAAACTTAACTTGATATTACCGCTAAACGACCATATTGACTGGAGCCAGCCAAGATGGCACAATTTTGACGCGGGATTGAATTATGGTATATTATATCCCAAAAGCATATATTCATTCGGAGAATTCAGTATACATCTGCCTTATGCCTTGTTCTACCACGACAGTATATTAGGCAGGGAAGGCATACCGATGCTGTCTGAATATAAGGCTAAAAATAATTGGACATGGGAAACATTTGCAGATGTTGCGATGAAAACTACAAAAGATACAAATGGTGACGGCATTATTGACCAATGGGGTGCAGCAACATGCAACAGTGTTACTGTTGCCAGGGCATTTTTATGTTCCAACCTTGAGCCACTTATAACACTGAGTGAAGGTAAATATATTTATAATTTAAGTAATTCAAGGTCATTGAGGGCACTTCAGTTTATCAGCGACTTGTATAATACATATAAGGTCATACCCAATAAAAACGCAGAACCCGAATTCTTCAGTGGCAGGGCTGCAATGCTGATTAGGGATGGTTGGTATGGTGTTACTATGAGAGCGTCATATCCGGGGCAAGATATAAGATATGAAGAGATGCCATATGGTCCCGATAATACAGGAAATGCTACTGTGCAGAAGAACGCAGGTAATCACAGATATCATTTCCCGATTAATCTGGACAATCCTGATGCAGTGATAGAGGCGTTTGCTTATTGGCAATTCACATCAGATCCCACAAAAAAATATTATTCCGATATTAATGACCTTGTATCATTAAATGCTCAGACAATAATATATGATCCCAGAGACTATAAGTATTATGAAGATATTTATAAGAGCAAGACAGTAAAAATAGAAGAATACGTAGATAACTTTCCTCCGACGATCACAAGGATGACAAAAGAAGTATTCGATAAAATCGTTGCCGTGAATACGACGGCCGCTTCTGCAATTGAGGCTCTTAAACCGGAAGTTGAATCGATCATAGAAGAAGCTATGTTAAAATAATAGAGAAAGCATTGATATAAGAAGTGTAAGGCTGATGGGAGAAATATATGATTAAAACTAAATATCTGTTTGATCGTGCCAGCTTTCCTGTTATCGGTGAATATGATGTTGCAGTCATAGGTGCCGGACCAGGCGGGATCGGAGCCGCAGTATCAGCTGCCAGGATGGGTATGAAGACTATACTGGTAGAGCAATATGGATTTCCTGGCGGTGTCGCGACAAATGGCTGCTGTCCCCTGTATTTTCTGTTTTCCAGTAACGGAAAGCAAATCATTGGAGGGGTGGCTGATGAGCTTATTAGAATACTTGATGAGGAACTGCATGATGCATCTTTTATGATAGAAGATTATTTCATGCCGGAATATCTTCCGATTAATAAAAGGCAGTTACTTTACAAAGTTGTCTCGACTGTAGAAAGCATCCGCATAGCAAGCAACCGCTTGCTCAATAAGTCAGGCGTTGTCAGCCTTTTCTATGCACACCTGTTCGGTGCGGTAGAGGAAGGAGGCAGAATAGTTGCGGCGGCTGTGGACTGTCTTGAAGGGCCATGCCTTATAAAAGCTAAAACATTTGTTGATGCGACAGGCGATGCGCACATGATATATCGTGCGGGAGGCGGGATAGGAACTGTCATGTATTCTTTTGAGGAATCAATGCACAAATCCATGTCGTTTGAAGTAGGTGGGGTGACAGCTTTTAACAGGGAAGTGAACAATAAAGTATATAAAAACCTGTATGAAGCCGGCAAAACACCAGCCAATGTATTGCCGCACCTTGCCATAGGCCACCGCCTGACTCCCGGTGTAGTACAGATAGGTTTCAACAAAGCACTGGGGATGAGTGTCGACTCGGCTGATATGACCAGGATGGATGCGGAACTTCGCGAGCAGATACCCGAAATAGTTGACTTCTTAAGACGGGAAATACCGGGCTTTAAGCATTGTTACCTTATAAATTCAGCTATACAGGTAGGCGTAAGGGCGGGACGCGGGATAATAGGTATCGGAAAACTCACTAAAGATATTATTGCAGCTGATGAATTACCAGAAAAGCCCATTGCCCTTATTACCAAGAGCTATGGTTCACACAGTGTAAAAAAAGAATTTACGCCGAAATGGCGTAATGTTATGCAAGGCATAAGTGCCATTCCGCTTGATGCGCTTATTCCAGTAAGATTTACTAATGTGTTGGCATGCGGACGTTGCATATCCGCGGATCCGCATGTTTTTGACACTTTCAGGATGATGACTACATGTATGGTGACCGGGCAGGCAGCAGGCATTACCGCGGCGCTTTCAGCAAGGGATAATGTAGCTATAAAAGAAGTCCCATATGATATGATAAGAAGCAGAATGCTTGAAACGGGCTGCATTTTGGAACCGGATAAATAGTGTTTTCTGTATACCGTTAGAGCAGTATAAGCAAAGAAGGAGGGACAGGTGTGCATTATCTGAATTATGGTAAATATTCAGTCGAGTATAATGAGTGCTTGCATGTATTTTCCTTCTATTACGAAGGGAAAGGCATAATTCTGAAAAATGGGCAAGTTATGATATCTAAAGCTTATCTGGATAATGCATTTAGCTGCTATAAGGCTGTCCTAGCAGGATTTGGGAAGGTTGTTTTTGAACATAAAAAACTTCCGGATGCAGAGAAGCTAACAGTAAAATATTTTGAGGGAACTGATTTGCTGAAGGTGTTAGTAATTGAATTTCAGGCTGATATTTGCGGAATCAGCGCTGCTGTTTCATGGGCAGTAAATGAAGATGAGTCTGATAATATTAATGATGCTCATGTTAATATTAATAATGATGATGCCAGAATCAATATCGATGTTAAGATAAACGGCAGTCTGCTTTGGGGAAAAGAACCGGAAAAATCAACCTATGCCGTGTGCCTCAGTGGTGAAGGAAATGCTTTAAGAGCAGCACATGGTCCAGCTGCTTCCAAAAATGACAAAGCACTGTACGATAGATTGACAGATGCACTCCTGGAAGTCACTGGAGTTAGAACAGTAAGGATCAAATATGACTGGGAAAACAGTTGTTATAATGTCAGCGCAATTATGCCGGATAACTCAGGTAGGTTATTGTCGTTTGGTATAAGGATCCTGGAAGATTATTATACAAATAAATATAAAGTGCCGCACAGACCAATAAACCGGAAAAATAAATTCCCCAATCCCCCCGCAGGCTGGATGACATGGAACGCAGTAAAATTCAATGCATCAGAAAATACAGTCATGAGAAACGCTGAGTGGATGGCTGCAAACCTTAAGGAATATGGAGCCCGCTATATTTGGATAGATTGGGAATGGTACCACAGTAATATCCTTGGAACAGAAAAAGAAGGTGTGGATATTTTCCATCCCAACAGGGAAAGGTATCCAGAAGGCTTGAAGCATATGGCTGACAGAATCAGAAACCTGGGCCTGATACCTGCTTTATGGATAGCTCCTACAAACGATACGAATAAAAATGCAATGTTAAATGAGAATCCGGAATGGATATTAGCACATGAACCCACGTGGGTAGGTCAGTGGTGGATTGATCCAACACACCCTGGCGTATTGGCAGAATTTGTGCCTGCTGTCTTAAGGCAGCTGCTTGATTGGGGATATGAGGCAATTAAATTGGACAGCCTTCCCATATCCCTGGAAATTTATGACAAATACCATGACAGGTTTCACGATAGGAGTGTTTCCTCTGAAAAAGCTTTAAGGAATATAATTGAAGCCTGCAGGAGAACATCAGGTAATAACAGGTATATGCTTTCTTGCTCAGGAGGGTCATCAAGGAGTATATTATTTGCTGCCGATTATTTCGATGGAGCTAGGATAGGTGAGGATATATTCAGTTGGAATAGATTTATTAAAAATGGCGTGGATAAGTTGTTTGCTTATTATCTTTATCACAACATCCTGTGGTATGCAGATATGGATAACATCATTGTACGCAGCGAATACTGCAATATGAATCAAGCCCGTTCTAGAGTCTCGATGTATGCTCTCACAGGGTTACCGATAAATTATGGAGATAATCTGCCTGATCTTGAGAACGAAAGAGTTGAATTATTAAGAAGAGTAACACCAGCAGCCGATATACATCCGATGGATTTATACGAGAAAAACAGAGATAAACCATATATCATAATCAACCTGAATGTAGAGAAGAAGTTCGGATCGTGGAATATAGCAGGTGTGTTCAATCTTAGTGACAAGGATATTGAAGTAAGCATTGACTTGAATCAGGATCTTAACCTTGATGCCAGTAACGGTGAGAAATATATCCTGTATGAGTACTGGAGCCAAAGGCGCATTGACATATGTGGTGATAAAACCAGTATCAGACTTTCGCCGTTTGCTGTCAACGTAATTAGTATTAATAAAATATCAGAGAATCCGCAGATAATATCGACTTCGAGACATATTGCGCAGGGAGTGCATGATTTACTTGATATTACGTGGCTTAAGGAGGATATGGCGCTGAAGGGCAGGTCATATGTTGTATCAAATGAAACTTACAGACTGGTTGTATATGTCCCTGACAATTATAAATTATGTGATATACGCATGGATAAGGTTTGTTCCATAAATATCAGTAGACACGCTGGTAATATTGTGGAAATTGAATTTGATTCGGACGAGGGCGGAGAAAGGGAATGGATGATGCATTTCACCTGTTGTCCGGTCATTGGCTTTTAAATGACTATAGCAAATGCATGTGTCTGAATTTCAGAGGATTCAGCATAGTCCTCTTTTTAAAATCGTTGCTGAAATAGTACTCATTTTCATATCCGCACATTGCTGCTATTTCTTTTATCTTATAGTTTGTTTCGGTCAGGAGCTTCTTTGCCTTATTTGTCCTTAGCTCTGAAACGTACTGTGAAGGTGTAGTGCCGAGTTCCAATTTAAAACAGTTAATAAACTGTGCGTGCGTGAGGCCAGAAGCTTTCGCAAGATCGCATA
>JAQUNY010000129.1 GCA_028717405.1 Eubacteriales bacterium | reverse complement strand
CTCTTTCGACATCTTTAAATTTACCGTCATATGAAATATATCCGTATTCAATCTCAATTTCCTTTGTCCTGTCCATTTCGTTGATTGCCGTAACCGCGACAGGGCAATCTTCAGGCACAGGTTCGCTCACAGTCTCATGCTCAGTCGCAGGTTCAGACGCGTGCGCAGCCTGAAGTGAGGGTTCAGTCGTATGCTCAGATGCAGGCTCAGGGACATTTTTAAGTATGAGTTTTACCGGTTCAAACGCCCTTTTTACGTAATAATACGATATCTTTCTGATCAGATAATAGTCTATTATAGTCCAGCCGGTTTCCCCCCAGCAATCGTTATACATCCAGAAAAGCCCGCCCGAGCACTCCTGCCTCGCCCTGAAGGATTCAAGGGAATACTCATACATAAGCCCCTGACAGAGCCCTGCGTAAATCAGATATTTGTCGGCATCAAGCTTGCCGGTGGCGTCGTATATGCAATCTCCATAATGGTATTTAATACCTGCCAGTACAGTATCTTTTTCAAACTCATTGTTATGGTGCTGCCACACTTCTCCCTGTACATCAAAAGGTGCTCCGCCCAGATATCTGATTACCGATGATTTTTTCGGCGGGCTGATATACCCATATTCTGATATGAATTTTGCATTTGCCTTATCGAATTCTTCAGGCCTGATCCTGCAAATCATTTCCTCACTCATAAAACATGTACGCCAGTTATGCCTGTCACCTACAGCTTCCGAATTTGGTGTCTTGCCGCCATATGCCGATGAGTTCCAGTAAAAAATGTGCGGAATTCTTATGTACAATTTCAGGAGCAGTATAGTTATAAATATACTCGCCTGCATAATGAGTGTATTTCCAGTAAATCTGCTGATTTTCATTATTGCCGCACCATAATGCAAGCGAGGGATGATTTCTGAGGCTCCTGGTCTGATGGTCGATTTCCCTTCTTACTTCATCCAGGAACCATTCCTGATCTTCAGGATATTCCGCGCATGAAAACATGAAGTCATGCCATATCAGGATGCCATATTTGTCACACAGCTCATAAAAAATATCCCTTTCATATATGCCGCCGCCCCAAATCCTGAGCATGTTGAAGCTGGCATCACATGCCTCCCTGATCAGGCTTTCATATTTGCTGTCTGTAACCCGTGCATATATCGCGTCTGCGGGTATCCAGTTTGCACCTTTGCAAAAGGTTCGCACATTATTGACGTAAATTGCGAACAGCCTTTCGCTGCCATCTTCAGTTATATTTTCAGGTTCGATTTTAGTCTGGACTACCTTAACTGTCCGTATCCCATATCTGAATTCCGGATAAGCAATCTTCGTGTTTCCGGTTTCAGCACTTATATTTACAATGTAAAGCGGCTGCCCGCCCATCCCATTTGGCCACCAAAGCTTTGCGTCCTGAACCGTCATTTCGCCGGAAATATAATTCAGCCCTGATTTGAGCAGATGGTCAATTGACAGCACAATTGGATTCCCTGGAGGATCGGTTTTCAGTTCGATTTTTACTGTTAAATCAAATGTTTCAACCGGATGAAGATTCTCTACCTCTATAGTAAAGGAAAGCCGGGCGTCACAACTCGGGGAAGGGGCGCTATCAGGCAGTTCAGTACGTACACATACCCCCCTTATAGCTGCGCGCTTTACAGTTTCAATCCAGGCTCCCTTAACAATGCCGCATGTGGATAACCTTGGCGCCCAGTCCCATCCGAATGAATACTGGGCTTTCCGCAAAAAGCTCCGCCTTTTATCTCCTCTGCCAATGCCGGGACGCTTTGGATCTTCTGCCGATCCTTTGTATTTTCTGCTGAACTCATGATCGATCGAGTCCAATCCTGTTGTAAGCCTTATCAGAATGGCATTCTCTCCTGCGGATATGTATTGTTTTAAGTCTCTTCTGAAAGGGTAGAATGCACTGATGTGAGTCCCTATATGCTTTCCGTTTATAAATATCTCAGCCCCGATGTCAAGCGACTCGATTACCAGTTCGACTGCATCATATCCTGATAACTCATCGCCTATCTTAAATATTTTTTTGAACCACCAGGATTTTTTCTCGATCCAGACATTGTCAAATGAGTTCAGTCCAATGAGCGGCTCTTTAATAATACCGTTCTCAATAAGCGGAACATGGACATCACATGGCAGATCCCCTGCCGGTATCCATCCTTCCTGTTCAGACAATACCCTGGCCGCCCGGATTTCGGCCTCTGCCGAATCGGCATATGCCTTGCGGAAGCAGGTCTTTCCGTCAACCGCATCCCGATTATACCCCGAATGTGGCAAATCAAGGGTTTTTTCCTGATCAGATTTATCTTTTTTATCTTTGTCCCATTCAAGATCTTTATACTTGAGAAACCAGTTGTCATTTAGATTGATCTTCATGTTTCAAATGCCTCCGTTCCCACATCTTTGCCGCTGACTCTGTATTTGCTGCCCCCGTTTTTTTGCCTCGTCCCGAATAATAACCTGTCAGCTGCAAAGATTAACCCATCCTTCAATAGTGCAATCTGCTTCAGGTATCAGCCTTAGCCTGCATGCGCCAACCGGCGACATATCATTTATCCGCAGCGCCTTGCCGCCTGCAATGGCAAATTCTTCAACCACGGTCCATTCACCATTCCATTTGGCGTCCCTTGCAGTGAAGTTGGCGACTTCATAGAAAACCTTTCCGGGTTTTGTGGACTTCAGCACAATGCTCTTGTTAGGCCTGTAAAAGTCAACAATGGGGGGGCTGGCAATTTCGCTGAGGCCGGCAGCCCTGATTTGGGGGAACAGCCTTGCATATGCCATGGAAATACTGCCATTCAGCCCGCCTATGCTTATTTCACGGCTTACACCGTCATCCCATCGTATCACAGCCCTTGAAGGATCCTGCGGGTGTACGACAAAACTGTCTGTGTTAAAAGGAAGGTAACTGTACGGCCTGCATGTGAGATGGTCGGAAAACATGAATAATCCATAGTAATTATATGGGTTGCCGCCATTGTATATTGCCACCTGGTTGCCTACAATAAATGACGCGTAAGCGTCCGGAAAAGGGAATGACTCCTTGTATCTGAAAGCAGGACCATACTCGATCACCCTGTGGTTTCCGGTATCTCCTATCAGCACCCTTCCCCAGGTATTTGTATTGGACACTGTTTTGGGATTCCGGAGATGTTCCCTGTCATCTCCCGGTTTGTCATATTCACCGATCTGCATATATATATGCCCACTGAAATCAGTTAAAGCTACTATATGGTGCTCTGTATCTGCATACCAGAATTTGTCGTGATCCTGGGCGTCATAGCAGAGCCTTGAGCCTCCATAACAAAAATCTATACCTCCGCCTATATCACCAAGCTCTGTCCTGTCGATCTTCCTCAATATCTTCCCTGTAGCTGCTTCCAGCTCCTCTATACGTGACGGGGCAGTTTCAAAGGTCAGTATGGTGTCCTTAACCGGCGAATAACACATGCTGTTTCCCTTATGGTCTGCAAGATACCAGAGCCTGCTGCCGTCGCGCTTCCACGCTTCTATGCCTCTTTTGAAATCATATTTCCCCGGATGGTGCTGCCCATCGGTCTCTTTAAATGGTATAACGCCTTCGACTGCCATACTGACAAATACATCGCCCCTGCAATCGCCATATATGACGTCACCGCCTGTTCCTGTCCAATAGGGCGCATCGGGAGACGCCACATATACATCTGTCACATGGGTTGAGAGCCACATTGGCGCCTTAAGGTCCTTCAGGTCTCTTGATATGTCGACGGAATCCATATTCGTCATTATCTTCTCCTCCGTTTCGAATCTAAAGGAAATTTTACTGCATCGACTAATATGGCTAATATGTTTTCTCATCACGAGATACCTTTAGCTGACCATATTAGGAGTTAACACAATAATAGCAATCAAATATCGACCGAATACCATCTTTATATCAGGTGTATATCGGCTGTACATCAGCTCTATCTGTTCGGTACCTTCAACTGATATTAGCCCATCCATCAACCAATCCATCCTCATCGAGGACTACCTTCACCCTGCATACTCCTGCCGGGAATGGATCGGTGATCCGCAGCAGTTTATCAGCTGTCAGGTTGAATGTGTCCACCAGCGCCCATTTCCTGTTCCATTTGGCTGCGCGTGCGGTAAATTCCGCAGCCTCATAATATACCTTGCCTGATTTGTTTGCCATTATCGATATGCTTTTATTCTGACGGAAATAATCAGGTATCGGCGGGCTTATCAGCTCCGTAAACTTAAGGGCTTCGTTGCCCACAAAAAGTCGCGCCGTCGTGGGCGGTGCAGTATGCACAGAATTGCCGATATTGATTTCTCTTGTCAGCCCGTCATCCCATCTGATCAATGCTGTTGTGGGGTCATGTGGATGAACAATGAAACTATCAGTATTAAATGGAATATAGTTTACCGGCCTGCATGTCAGGTGGTCAGAAAAAATGAAACCTCCATAGTGACATTGCGGATTTCCGCCGTTATGAACTATGACCTGGTTTGCCACTGTATAAGAAGCATAGGGCTCAGGGAACGGAAACATCTCTTTGAGCTTCATATGGACTCCGTACTCTACCACACGGTTGTTCCCGGTATCACCGATTAGAATCCTTCCCCAGGTTGCAGTGTTGGAAACTGTTTTCGGATTGCGGAAATGAGTGTCATCATCTCCTGGGACATCATATTCACCTGCCTGGAAATAAACCTTGCCACTGAAATCCGTCAGGGCAACTATGTGGTGTTCTGAATCTGCATACCAGAACTTGTCATGGTCTTTTGTATCATAGCATACTCTTGAGCCGCCGTAATTGGAATGCCTTCCTCCTCCAATTGTCCCTGCTTCAGTCTTGTCTATCAGGCGGAGCGGTTTCCCTGTGGCTGCATCAATTTCCTCAATGCGAGCCGGATTTGTTTCAAATGTCAAAATCGTATCCTTTACAGGCGAATAACATATGCTGTTGCCATTATAATCCGGAAGGTACCATATCCTTCCCCCTCCGCGCTTCCAGGCTTCAAGCCCTCTTTTAAAGGAGTACTGAGACGTTTCGTATGAATATGTTACACTCTCCACTGCCATACTCACAAAGACATTACCGTCACGGCTGCCATAAATGGCATCTCCGCCGGACCCTGTCCAGTAGGGCGCGTCTGGAGACGCCACAAAAACTTCAGTTATGTGTGCGGACAGCCACATCGGTGATTTCAGGTCCTTCAG
>JAQUNY010000128.1:1594-5223 GCA_028717405.1 Eubacteriales bacterium | reverse complement strand
ATGGACCCGGAGCTTCCTCAGGGGGTCAGTCCTCATCCTCCTCGCAGACTTCTGTTTCCGGTATTCCTACGCAACCGGATCCCGGGAATACGGAAGGCTCATCGGCAACTTCCGGAGACATTTTTTCACAGGCAGGCTCCCTGGGCTCAGTCTTCAGGACATACACTGATACGCAAATCGAATTATTCGGCGTCAGCTGCCACCTTCTGGTATATAACCTGGCGGACTACAGTACCGGGACAGATCAGAATGAGCATACTTATGTGGTCATAACAATACCTTCATATTCTAACAGAACATTTTACAATATTGAATTTAAGATACCCAAAGGCAGATTGGTGCCTGATACGATTTACTCTGTAAACAGGCTTGTCAAATCAATGATTGTTTCCACCCTGCCCCTTCAGAAAACAGATCCCGGCATACTATCCGACCCGCTGATCGTCATTCCTGCTGCGGCAGGAGTTTTTCCGGATCTCATCAACTCTTCTCTCAGCTATGTTACTCTTATTGACAACAGGCAGGGCATCAGCATAGACCTGCCTGAATCCGCCGTCCCATATCACATGAATTCACTCGCAGGGAATTACAATTACAGAAGCTACCGGCTTAGCAAGACTGCCTTTATATCTGTTACCATTCTGCCTGCTCATAATACGGCAGCCGAAAAGATCGACCTGCTGCGAAAGCTCTACAGCGGCCGCCTGACAATAAACGAAATGTCTGATAAAACAGTTTCAGGCAATATTTTCAGTTACCTGCACTATGAACTATCTTCGGCTCCGGAAATATCTACAGAAGACAACACCGGCTTGTTGCTGTCAGGCACTCTGGGTGCTCCTTCACCGGCAGCGGCAGGTCCCATATCATCAGAGCCCGGTAAAACAACTGTTTACGATTACTATATAGGCAACAGAGACAGTCTGATCAATATCAGACTTACTTCTGAAAATACACAGCCTTCAGCCTCAGAGAAGCAGGTTTTTGAAAAAGTTGTATCAAGCCTGAATTTTATTCCTGTTGTTTCTGATGACGGCACCTATTCCCCCTCATCATACAGGAGTTTGTCAGCACTTCAGGGCTTTACGGGGGGATACGACCTTCTTATCCCCTCAGGCTGGGACGCTGCACCGCTTCCTTCAAGCTCCTCAGGCTCTGCATATGCAATAAGCAGTGATTCATTCACAGCATCAACGGAGGTTGTAGTTTTTGAGTCTGAAATATCAGAAGGCATCCCTGTATCCTCCATCAGATCATATTTGTCCGGGCCTGCGAACAAGCCCTGCGATGACCTGCTCCGTGATTATCGCTCGCCCCTGGCAGGCAAAAACGCCGTGCTGCTTGATTCAATGGCATACCAGATAAACAGCCTCCACTATATTGTCAAGCTGACGGGCTTTATTGATGATTCCGGCAGGAGCAGGCTTGCCTATACAATGGATATTATAAAAGATGACAAAGTCAGCACCCTCTTTATTTCGGTTAACGATTATGCCGCCGAAGCCTCAGGCGGCAGTCCGGAAAACGGGATACTCAGGCATTCTCTGTATGCCATTATTAACTCTTTTGATGCCGCCTATGCACCCGGAGACCCGGATTCAGGATCGGATAAATCCACTCTGGAAGAGTCGGCCGATAAATTTATCAACTCGCAGTTCGGCATCAATGCTGCAATATCTTCCATGTATGCCTCCAGGACAGTACCGGGAGAGTTTTATATCAATGTTGCAAATACAGGATCAAGCTCAACTTCCGGGTTTTACAGGCTGAAAATCACCTCCGACGGGCAGGTAAGAATCGTAAGTATGATGAGTATAAAAGATGCGGTTGGCAATGCCGTGGCTGAAATAACCGGGAGGTACAGAAATTCCGAAATATCAGGGATAACTTATAATGTTACAGAAGCTGGTTCTATCTCTCTGGAAATGATTTTCAGAAAAGACGGCCTGTATGAAAAAAGGCTTTATTCGGTCAACATCGATTTGACCGGAAGCGCTCCGAAAACCGGGATAATCAGAAAAGCATCATATGACAGCCTTATTGAAAGCTGAAGGGCATACGCTGAAAACTATACTTCCTCCGGAGAAGATCCGGAAATGGTCTCAGGATCTCCCGGATGGCTTGCGGCAGGCAGCAGCAGCGGAGATATAATCAAAAGTTCTGATGGAAACGCTTCATATGTTATCATGTATATCGATTGTACAAACGCAGCCGGTTATTTTATTTTCAGTGTCAATGAAAATGAAAGAGTCGTTCTCTCATCAAAATTTTATGATTTCGAAGGTATCCTCTCCTCAATCAGAGAAAAATATGACCAAACCCAGGGATTCGCCTTTCTGAATTGTTATCCCGACGTCACTGACAGATCAAAAATAACCGCCCATTACTTATACAGCCAGGATAATTCACTTCAGCTACGGAAAGATACTTATGGCTTAAGCTTTAATGCCGATAAGGCAATCATGGATTTTTATTTACTTCCCTGATCATCCATGGCATCCCTGTGCTCGCGGGAGCTCAGAAACGCGTTGATAAAGCCGTCCAGATCACCATCCATCACACCGTTGACATTGCCCACCTCGTAATTCGTCCTGTGATCTTTCACCATGGTGTACGGGCAAAATACATATGACCTGATCTGGCTTCCCCAGGCGATGTCCATTTGAATGCCCTGTATGTTGTCGAGCTCCTCCTTTTTTTCTCTTTCCTTGAGCTCAAAAAGCTTTGATTTAAGGACTTTCATTGCATATTCCTTATTCTGGAACTGTGACCTCTCTGTCTGGCAGGATGTAACAATACCTGTCGGAAGATGCGTAATACGGATTGCTGAGTCAGTTTTATTTACGTGCTGTCCTCCCGCACCGCTTGAACGATATGTATCTATCCTGAGATCATCAGGATCTATCTCTATATGTATCTCCTCGTCAATTTCAGGCATTACGTCGATTGAAGCGAAAGAAGTGTGCCTTCTGCCCGACGCATCAAAGGGCGATATCCTCACAAGCCTGTGTACACCCTTTTCAGATTTTAAATAGCCGTATGCGTCAGGCCCTGTCACGCTTACGGTTACACTCTTGATCCCCGCCTCGTCCCCCGGGAGGATACTGACGATCTTTACACCGTATCCCTTGCCTTCAGCCCAGCGCGTGTACATTCTTAAAAGCATTTCGACCCAGTCCTGAGCTTCGGTGCCTCCAGCGCCGGCGTGCATGGTAATAATCGCATTGTTTTTGTCGTATCTTCCTGTAAGCAGAGCGGCCATTCTTAATTCTTCGTACTTGCGCCTGACCTTTTCCAGGCCGTCTCCGATTTCGTCGGCAACACTCTCGTCATCTTCTTCAATGCCAAGCTCATTAAGCGTGAGTAAGTCGCTTATCATGGAAACAAGCTCCATATAGCCGTCTATCTTATCTCTTTTCAGTTTTATTTTTTGAAGTACCTTCTGCGAGGCCTCGGGGTCATCCCAGAAGCCTTCTTCTGAAGCCGTTTGCTCAAGTTCCTCTGCTTCATTCATGAGTTCGGGGACGTTAAAGTGAATCCCCCATTTCCTCAATTTTCTGCTTCAATCCATTTATTTCAGCTTTATATTCTTCCAGCCGAAGCATATTTATCATCTCTCTTCCGTGCGG
>JAQUNY010000128.1:0-1494 GCA_028717405.1 Eubacteriales bacterium | reverse complement strand
TGCTTCATTCATGAGTTCGGGGACGTTAAAGTGAATCCCCCATTTCCTCAATTTTCTGCTTCAATCCATTTATTTCAGCTTTATATTCTTCCAGCCGAAGCATATTTATCATCTCTCTTCCGTGCGGATTGTCCGCATATTTCTATCAGGCCACTTACCTGTTTGGGTTTTCTTTTTTATTCTATTGCTTACTTTGTCCTGCTATGCCTTGCCGCGCTCTGCTGCGCCGCCTTGCTACACACTGTCCTGCTATGCCTTGTAATGTCTGATCATGTCTGCTATGCCTTGCCGTGCCTTGCCGTAAACTCAGCTATCCTCTTTAAAGCTTCGTTTATATTTTCCGTCGAATTTGCATATGTAGCCCTGACAAAGCCTTCCCCGCTTTTTCCAAATGCCGTCCCAGGTATGACAAGCACTTTTTCCTCTTTAAGCAGTCCCTCGCAAAATTCTTCGGAGGTCATGCCGGTGACAGTTATATTAGGGAAAACATAAAATGCGCCCAGAGGTTCAAAGCATTTAAGTCCTGCTTTTCTGAAGCCTTCCGTCATCACGCGCCTCCGGAAATCATATTCCTCCACCATCGCCGCAACGTCGGCATCCCCGTTTTTAAGTGCTTCAATCGCCGCATACTGGGCTGTTGTCGGTGAAGACATTATTGCATACTGGTGTATCTTGAACATTGCATTTATCAGGTCGCGCTGGCCGCAGGCATATCCCAGTCTCCACCCGGTCATTGCAAACGCTTTGGAAAAGCCGTTTACATAGAGCGTTTTTTCTTTCATCCAGGGGAAATCAAGTATAGATACATGCTTCCTCCCGTAGGTCAGCTCCGCATATATTTCATCAGAAATAACAACAATGTCTCTGTCCCTGAGCACCTCCGCAACCGCCTCAAGGTCTTCCTTCTCCATTATTGCGCCCGTAGGGTTGTTTGGGTATTGGAGTATTATAACTTTAGTCGCCGGTGTTATAGCCTTTTCAAGGTCCCTCGCTTTGAGCCTGAATTCATCCTCTTCTCTGAGGGGCAGGATCACGGGGACTGCTCCGGTAAATGCCGCACAGGCTTTATACGCCACGAATCCCGGTTCCGGGACTATAACTTCATCGCCCTCGCCAACGAGCGACCTTAACGCCAGATCGATTGCTTCGCTGCCGCCGACTGTTACCATTATCTCGCTGAAAGGATCATATTGATGCCCGTATTTTCTGGAAACATAGGCTGAAATCCCTGTGCGGAGCTCAATCATACCCGCATTTGCGGTATAATGGGTATGTCCCTTCTCAAGCGAATAGATACCGGCTTCCCTTATGCACCACGGCGTCACAAAATCGGGTTCACCTATACCCAGAGAAATCGCATCGCTCATTTCATTGATCAGGTCGAAATATTTGCGGATCCCTGAAGGCGGAATATCTCTTATTACAGGCGAAATCATATCCTTCATTATCACAGGAGTATCGCCTCCCTGTCATCTTCAGGCTTTTTACCGAAAA
>JAQUNY010000127.1 GCA_028717405.1 Eubacteriales bacterium | reverse complement strand
GTATTCTGCGGAGACTGCGGTGAGGTAAACAGTAACTGGAGCAAGAGATACGCTGAAAATATGCTCAAGATAAAAAGCGGGAATATTTTCGAGGTGGCTGATGTTGTCAAAACGCTCATGATAAGGGACAAGGAAAAAGGCCTTTCAACAGGAGAGAGAAAAATGCTGGGCAGTGCCAGGCAGATACTGATAAGCGAGCTGGTCCTTGCCGAAGGGGCAGATCAGCATGAAATAGAAGAAACTATAAGCAGATATATCAGTGTGAAGGAAGATGAAGAAAGTTCTGAAGAAAAAATCCAGGCACAATGAAGTATGGTATATAACAATAATATTACAAAAGCCCCCTAAGGGGCTTTTTCTATTGAATTTCCATTTTATTATCATATAATAGTTACACTGCATGAAAGTGTTTTACATTTCATGCATCGGCTATGCTTATACCGACGGCCGGTTGTGCTTGCCGTGATGGCGGGGGTGAAGTGTGACGATGGGAAAAGATAACGGCGACAGGCCTTATGCAGGTGCGGTTATTGTTGCGGCAGGCAGGGGACAGAGGCTTGGGGCCGGAATAAAAAAACAGTTCATCCGGATAAGGGGGCTCTCATCAGTCGCCAGATGTACAAGAGCCTTTGGGCTTTGTGCGGATATTAATGAGGTTGTGATCGTGGTAGATGGCAGTGATATTGATTACTGTAAGGAAGACCTGACCGGAGCCTTTGGCGGGATACCTCCCAAAGTAAAGGCCATTGTTGCAGGAGGGCCTGAAAGACAGGATTCTGTATTCGAAGGTTTGAAAAATATTTTTATCGATGCCGATATAGTTCTGATACATGACGGTGTAAGGCCTTTTGTGCAAGGCGGACTTATTTCGGCTGTGGTCAGGGATGCATCAGAAGCCGGAGCTTCCTGTGCTGCGGTACCGGCGCATGAAACAGTAAAGATGACTGACGGCGGAAGTTTTGTCTGCGCTACTCCTGACAGGAGTAAATTATGGTATGCGCAGACCCCTCAGGCTTTCAGGAGAGATATAATTTTCCGGGCATATGAGAAGGCTCTGAATGACGGATACAGGGGCACAGATGACTCATGCCTGGCGGAACGGCTGGGATATAAGGTTAAGATAACAATGGGGGACCGCAGGAATATTAAGATCACTACTGCAGAGGACCTGATCATGGCAGGTGTTATAGCAGATGAAATTGCTGACTCTGAAGCCGAAAGGGAGTATAAGTTTTGACCGACAGACTTGAACCTGTTCCTTCGCATATATTATCTGCGTTCACAGACAAAGGTATTCGCGAAGAAGATATAATCCTGGCAGCAAGCTCGGATCTTGATCTTGACGGAAATTACCGTGAAACGTGGCTCGCGGTTACGCATGACAGTATAGCTGTGCTCATGGGCTATTATGAAGAAAGCGCTGAAAGCGGCGGGCATGCACATATCAGAGCTGCTACCGGAGATGAAATCGATAATGTTTCTTTGGCAGATAAAAGAAATGGTGTCCATAATGCTGACTATGGCAGGGGAGCCGCAAACGGCAGGCACGGAAAAAACGGCAAAGATCAGCATGGGTTCTGGATCGCCGACAGCTATAAGGAATATCCGGTATCGAAGGTGATCAAATTGAGTGCCGAGAACCTGGTTTCCACCGGGATGCTCACCGCATCAATGGACAGTGATACCGTGATTTGCTGTTTTTCGAACACTCACCTCAGAAAATTCGGCATGCTTGCAAAGCTTTTCAATAAGGTGAAGGAAGGCAAGGAACTCACGGATGAAGATTTCAGGGATGAACTGGCAAGGGAGAGGTGCCCGAAATGCGGGAAGTATTATCCGGATGCCGGCAGGAAGGTATGTCCATCATGCTTAAATAAGAGGGCTTTGTTTGTCAAGGTTCTTTCATTTGCTCCGCCCTATAAAAAAAAGATAGCGCTGATATTTTTCTTCATGCTTATGGGTGCTGTTTTTGACATAATCCACCCGTACCTGGGAAACCGGGTTTTTTTCGACTATGTGCTGATGCCGGGGGGGCGTTATTACGGCAAGGTGCTTGAAATCATCCTGGTCATAATGTTTTTAAGGCTTTCTGCAATAGCGCTTGGCGTTATGCAGGGACGTGTCAATGCAAAAGTTGCCAATGAAATGGTGTTTGATATAAAGAGCAGGATTTTTACTGCCATGCAGCGGCTTTCGCTTAGATTTTACAATAACAAGCAAACAGGAAGCCTTATGAACAGGGTCAACAATGATGCGGCGCAGCTGCAGAATTTTTTCCTGGATGGCTTACCTTACTTCCTGCTAAACCTGATAAAAATCATCAGCATATGCGTTATATTGTTCAGCATCAATTGGAAGCTGGCTTTTGTGGTACTGCTGCCAACGCCCCTCATTATTTTCTTTGTGAAAAAAATGTTTCCAAAGCTTTTCATGTTATTTTCCAGAAGATTCAGAAGAGGAAGTGAAATGAATTCCATCATAAATGACAGCCTGACAGGGGCAAGGGTCGTCAAGGCTTTCGGTAAGGAAAGCGAGGAAATAACAAGGTTTAAAAACATTAACATGGATTATTACAAGGTCAATGTAGATATCAACTACCTTGTGTCGACAATGTTTCCTTCACTGAGGTTCATTATTGGTGCCGGAGGCATAATAATATGGGCTGCAGGCAGCTGGGAGGTAGTAAACGGGAATATAACATTCGGGACAATGATGACTTTTGTGGGATATCTCGGGATGATATACGGCCCGCTTGAATTCATGACCCAGATAGTAAACTGGTGGAGCAACTGCATGAACTCGGCACAGAGGATATTTGAGGTGCTGGAAGCTGTCCCTGATGTTGTTGAAGCGCCTGAGCCGGTAAAAATGCCGGGGATCGACGGAAGTATTGAGCTTAGGAATGTTACGTTCAGTTATGAACCAAACAAGCCGGTACTGCATGAAATCAACCTTGAAATTAAAGCGGGTGAGATGATAGGGCTGGTGGGACACTCAGGAGCCGGCAAATCCACGCTGACCAACATTATAACAAGGCTTTATGATGTTAATGAGGGCGAGATACTTATAGATGGAGTCAATATTAAAGACATAGCTTTCAGTGACCTGAGACCGGAAATCGGCATGGTCCTCCAGGACACTTACCTTTTCAGAGGTACTGTTGCCGAAAATATAGCATATGCCAGGCCTGATGCGTCAGAGGAAGAGATAATAAAAGCCGCAAAGGCTGCCAATGCACATGATTTCATTGTCAGTATGCCTGATGGTTATGACACGGTCCTCGGGAGGCAGAAGAGCAACCTTTCCGGAGGCGAAAGGCAAAGGGTTTCGATCGCGCGAGCTTTGCTGCATGATCCAAAGATACTCATACTTGACGAGGCTACCGCATCGGTTGACACGGAAACAGAACGCCTCATACAGGAAGCCCTGGAAAGGCTGATCAGAGGGAGGACGACCATTGCGATCGCTCATCGCCTCTCCACACTCAGAAACGCAGACAGGCTGGTCGTAATAGAGAAAGGCCGCATAGCGGAAGCGGGAACACATTCAGAGCTTCTCAAAAATGAAGGAGCATATTTTAAAATGGTACAGAAGCAGAAGGAAGCCCTGAAAATCAAAGGGGTCGGGGAGTAGCAAAAATGACAGAAAACAGAGATGTGCAGAACAGTGAAAATGAAGGCAGCCTATTAGCTGAAGGGCAGGGAAAAGCCGCAAATGGTATCGGAGAGATTGCGTCCATAAGATACCTTACTCCTGATATGGCTTTTTTTGCTAAAACTGAAGGAGGGTTTCTTTCGCTTTCCATAAAAGAAGACAAAGATTCTGTAAAAGAAGACGAAGATTCTGTAAAAGACAGGGAGGGAGCTTCGGGAGATCTTCAGGCCGTTGTCGCAGAAGGCGGAGCTGGAGAAAGCACCGTCGAAGGTAGCGGGGAGAGCAAGGAAGAAAAAAATGAAGAGAAGCCTGAAGAAAAAAATGAATTTGCCAGAGTCAGCCTGCACAGGGCGTTCCCCTTTAAATCTGTGAACGAATACATTTCTGTCAGGACTACAGAAGGCAAGGAAATAGGAATAATCAAAAATGTCATGGAATTTCCGGAAGAAACGGTTGACCTGTTCCGTTACGAACTGGACAGGCGTTATTTCACGCCTCGCATAGAAAAAATCAACAATATAAAGGAAGAGTTCGGATATGCCTACTGGGATGTCATAACGGATTCCGGCCCTAAAAGATTTACGGTGCAGAATGTACATAATAATCTGCTTCAGATAAGCGATACAAGGATCATGGCCGTAGATGTGGACGGCAACAGGTTCGAAATACCGGACATGTGGAAGCTCGATCAAAAAAGCCTGAAGATGGTGGAAAGGCTGCTTTAGTGTAGAGGCACAACTGATGAATTTAAATTACAGGCTGCCCGAAAATGCGGAAATTGCCGCCAGGGGCATAATAAATGAAAATGAAATATTGTACTGCGTACCTTTCGACCTCGATGAAAAAGGCGGATTTACAGATGGATGGCTGGTCATAACATTTGAAAAGGCCTTGTTTATAGACGATGGGAAAATTGTTGTGACCATGGATATCAAAGAAGGCAGTGAATATAAACACACGGGACTGGTGGGCAACGGTATACTGGAAGCTGAATATAAAGGACATGTCCGCCCTCTGGTCAGATACTCTATGAAGCATGTGGCAAGGTATGTATTTGTTGCGCGAATACTTAATTCACTGGCAAAGGGTGAAAAGCCCAAAGTCGTAAGCGTAGAAGATGAGAATGTTTGCCCGGTATGCGGCAGGAATTATCTGAGGGGGACCAGGATATGCCCCCGCTGCAGCAGGAAGACAGCTGTTATTAAAAGGCTGTTTGCCATAACGAAGCCTTATTGGTACATGTTTGTTACTGTTATAGTCTCATTCTGGCTTAACGCAGGATTGCATCTGATAAGTCCGAGGCTTTACAGGGCTCTTACTGATGATGTGCTGGTGCCGATGAAGAAGGACCTCAGGCTGATATTGCTTATTGTCGGAGGTATAGCGGGTTGCAGCGTATTGACGACGGTAATAGCAATAATCAGAGGGAGGATCATGGCAGTTGCCGGTGGAAGGCTTTCAATGGACTTGAAAGGCATGGTCTATACGAAAATACAATCTTTGTCTCTCAGTTATATCGATCAGAAGGAAACGGGAGAACTCATGAACCGCGTTACCGGCGACACCCGGAGGATACAGAATTTTCTCCAGGACAGCGGGGTAATGTTTATAAACGAATCTGTGCTGCTGGTCGGGGTTTTTGTCATCCTTTTT
>JAQUNY010000126.1 GCA_028717405.1 Eubacteriales bacterium | reverse complement strand
TCAGATTTACCTTCAAGCTTTGCAGCCGTTGCAGCTGCAGCGGCGGTGGCGGTTTCAGAGACCGGGGCGGAGGCGGGGCTGGCTTCGTTGCTGATATTGCTGATTTCTGTTGTGTCTTTGTTTTTACCTTTTTTTTTGCTGATTTTATCTTCAGCCAGAAATTCAGAGGTAAGCGATTTAAAGACTACCTTTTTGTATTTTTTTATATTGAAGCTGTCAATAAAACTAAAGGCTTCGACTCTTTCTGCAATACCTCTTACTGAAGCCAGGCGCCTTGGCAGAAGCACATCCGCAAGCTTGCCGTCGCAATTGAGCGGAAAACAAAGAACAACATCAAGTATTTCCAGAAATTCCGATGAGTAGTCTTTCAAGATACCCTTGAGAGATACGACAGTGCCTTCATCATTGAGCTCCACGACCACCAGGTTGCCGATATATTTTTCAAGCAGAGGCTCAAATGCCGGTTCTATTGTGTCGACAATCTCCTTCTGCAGCCTGTCGGTCTGTTTTTTCTGCTCAGCTATCAGTGCAACACCTGATTTTTTAAAAAGCTGGCCTGTGATCATAGAAAATATATCCGCAAGAGAGTCTCTTACTATTTTCAGTATGTTGAACAAGCGTCTTTTCCCGCGCCTGAATAAGTTGGGATGATATGTTCGTTCTATTTCCTCTGCACGGAGCTTTTTATCTTTTTCAGATAGATTCTCGTGATACCGTATAAGAGCTTTTATTTTGGGATAATCAGACTTATACATTATGTAACTGACCTGCTGTGCATTTTCAGGGGAGTAGGTGCTGTAAACCTGCTTTTTAACTACATCATCGCTGAACAGGAGCTCAAGACCCGTATTTTCGGCATCAAGCCTGCCGGTTATAAGGGTGTTGGATGAATCGAGAAGGGAGATGATATCGTTTTCAAAATCCTTAAGGCACTTGTCGCATCTCTTCATCCTTATCAGGCTGGCCACCAGCGCTATAACAACTCCTATAATGATCGTGGCAGTAAAAGAATCCATAGTGCCTCCGTTCCGGCTTTCTGATTATTTGCCGCGCAATACCGGCTGTATAGGCCCGGGACCAAAGCGGTCCGGCGGCTATCGGGCAACGAGTGCGCGACGGACTGCGCAAACTCCATGCCCTGGCTGCACAGTGCATGCCGCGTATTGCTGTGATGCTTCAGTGAAAAAAGAATATCAAAAATTCATGCAGCAGTCAACGCCCAGTGCTGTGAAATGCCCAACGCTGTGAAAACCTGTCGACTTATTATTTGTTGTGCTTTATACTTGATTTATGGCACAAAAAAGGAAGGCTGTGATTTTGTTGAGTGTGGTTACAATAGTCGGAGCGGGTATGATGGGTTCAGCGATGAGTTTTCCTTTAAGGGACAACGGCCATGAGGTCCGCCTTGTCGGGACTCATCTGGACAGAGAAATAATTCAAAGCATAAAGGCCGAAGGCCTGCATCCGACACTTAAGAGAAAGCTGCCTGAAGGTATAGACTGCTTTCAGATCGAGCATCTGGAGCAGGCGATAAGCGGTGCAGACACGGTGGTCGGAGGCGTCAGCAGCTTCGGTGTGGAATGGTTTGCAGCAAATGTCCTGCCTGTGATACCGGAAGGAATCCCGCTGCTTTCTGTTACCAAGGGTATGCAGAATGAAAGTGACGGTTCACTGATCTCTTATCCGCGGCTTTACTGTCAGCTGCTGCCCAGGGCTTCGGAGATGTGCCTGAATGCAGTCGGCGGGCCCTGCACAAGCTATGAGCTTGCTGATCGTGACCAGACTGAGATATGTTTTTGCGGGAAAGACATAAGAAAACTGCGGCAGCTTAAAAACATATTTGAGACAACATATTATCATATAAGCCTTTCAGAGGATGTAGAAGGAGTCGAGTGTGCGGTAGCAATGAAGAATGCATATGCTCTTGGGGTGACCCTTGCGGTTGGATTATCCGAGCGCAGGAACGGCATAGGCGGAAGACTGAACTATAATTCCCAGGCGGCTCTTTTTGCTCAGGGTCTGAAAGAAATGCGGAACCTGCTTAAGCTTGTGGGCGGACGGGATGAGAACATATTGTGGGGAGCGGGCGATCTTTACGTTACAGTTTTTGGGGGAAGGACGCGATTGATTGGTACACTTCTTGGAAGGGGGATGTCATTTAAGGATGCAATGTCGGAATTGAGCGGTATAACACTGGAATCAGTAGTTATTGCGGGAAGGACGGCTGACGCGGTGAGGACACTTATAAAGAGGGGCAGGGCGTCCGAGGCTGATTACCCGTTGCTCCTCCACATTGACGACATTATCAGACACGACGCTGAAGTCGACATCCCATGGAGTAAATTTGAAACAGAAATTGTTTTGTGAGTTATAAAAAGGTACGGAGGTGGCGGCATGCCGGAATATAAGTTCAAATGCAAAAAATGTGACGAAAAATTTGAGATCACGATGTCGATGACAGAAAGAGGCGAAAGGAAGATTACTTGTCCTGCCTGTAATTCCGCCGACATCACGCAGGTATTTTCCGGATTCAACTATATTATAAAGAAAGATGAACCGGCATGCCCTGCTGATAGCAGTTGCAGCAGCTGCTGCGAGAGCTGCAGGAGTTTTCAGGAATAAGTAACGGGATCATCGGGACTAAACGGGATCGCCGGGATTAACCGGTACAGACAGAATAGACAGGAGTTACATATGAATAACCGAAAAGCAGAGGAGAAATCAATCAGGCCGCCGGCAGTGCCGCTGGTCACGGTGGATCCTTATTTCAGCATATGGTCAATGGCAGACAAGCTTTATTACGACAGCACAAGACACTGGACGGGCACCAGGCACAGCATGACAGGAATCATCAGGATAGGCGGCAGGGCTTTCAGATTTATGGGAAATGCGGGGAATGTGCCTCCAATGCACCAAACCGGACTGAAAGTAACCCCATTGAGCAGCATATATACCTTCGAGGCCTGCGGTATAAGGCTCAAGGTCACATTTACCACGCCGTTGCTCCCCGGCAATCCGGACATTATGTCCAGGCCTGTTTCATATATCGCTTTTGAGGTTTCGCCGGTCACATCCGGAGAAATATCTGATGGCAGCGGGATGCATAAGATCGGCATTTATTTTGATGCCGCAGGAGAGCTTTGTGTCAACAAGAGAGAGCAGGAGATGGAATGGGGCCGGGTAAGCTTTGACTGTGGAGATGTTACAGCTTTGCGTATGGGTTCTTCTGAACAGCCGGTACTGGCTAAAAGCGGGGATGATCTCAGGATAGACTGGGGGTATGCATATCTTGCGGCGCCTTCACCCGACATGGGATGGACCCTGTGTGCGGGCTCTTCAGCGATGGCGGTTGAATTTGCGAAGACAGGCATGCTGCCGGGGCGGGATGACACGGCAATGCCAGGGGCGGCCGGAGACAGAACACCTGTAATGGCTGCGGCTGCAGACTTTGACATGGTGGGAGGGAAGACCGCGGCGAAATATCTGCTTCTTGCATATGATGATATTTTCGCAGTTGAATATTTTGGCAAGCCGCTGAAAGCCTACTGGGCAAGAAATGGAAAAACCATAGGGCAGGCAATCACGGAAGCCGTTGCCGGGTATGATGAGATAATGGAGAGATGCCGGGACTTTGATTCAGAACTCATGGAAAAAGCCTTCGGGTACGGAGGCAAGGCATATGCTGAAATCCTTGCGCTGTCTTACAGGCAGACTGTCGCCGCACATAAGGCTGCGGCCGGTGAAGACGGTGAGCTGCTTTTCTTCTCAAAGGAATGTTTCAGCAACGGTTGTATGGCAACTGTTGATGTAAGCTATCCCTCATCGCCTCTTTTCCTGCTTTATTGCCCTGAAATGTTGAAAGGGATGCTGAGACCGGTTTTCAAATTTGCACAGATGCCTGTTTGGGGATTTGAATTTGCACCGCATGATGTGGGACGTTATCCCCATGCAAACGGGCAGGTCTACGCTTTAAAAAACCGTCCCGCGCCCGGAGAACCTGTAAATTTTTCCTGTTTTGCCGGGAGGTCGGGTGAAGAGCTCTATCTTTTTGAGAAGCAGATGCCTGTCGAGGAGTGCGGCAACATGCTTATTATGACAGCGGCTGTATGCCTTGCCGATAAAAGTGCAGAGTTTGCATTTGAATATCTGGATATACTTAAAAAATGGGCTGAATATCTGATCAAATATGGCCAGGATCCCGGCGACCAGCTATGTACCGATGATTTTGCGGGGCACCTGGATCATAATGTTAACCTTGCCGTAAAGGCAATAATCGGCGTTGCCTCATTTGGGATAATATTGAGGATGCTTTCGGAAGGAGCTGCCGGTTTGCCGGAGAAAAATCCCTGTGCAGAAGGATATAATGATGAGGCTGCGAAATATCTGGATACAGCCCGAAGGATGGCCGAAAAGTGGGAAAAGGATTCGGACGGCGGAACCTGCAGCAGGCTGACATTTGATAAACCGGGCACCTGGAGCATGAAGTATAATCTTATATGGGACAGCATATTTGAAACCGGCCTTTTCAGCCGGCGGATGATCGAAAGGGAAATCACGCATTACAAGAGGGCTGCCAATGAATTTGGAGTCCCACTCGACTGCAGGAATGAGTACACAAAGTCTGACTGGCTGCTTTGGTGTGCAGCTCTGGCTGAAAGCCCTGATGATTTTAATGAACTGACCGCGCCTCTTTGCAGATTTTTAAATGAAACGCCCTGTCGTGTCCCGTTTACTGACTGGTATGAAACCGTATCCGGCTATCAGACACACTGCAGGTGCCATCAGGGGATGTCGGGTTTCAGGAACAGGACCGTACAGGGCGGTTTATTCATCAAACTGCTCAAGGAAGAGAAGATACTTTCAGCCCGCAGATATTTGAATAATAACAGCGGCAGCTGACGGTAAAAATTATTCCTTTGTTTTTGCAGCCTTGCGCTTACGCCTGCATTTGACGGAGGCTTTAATTATGAACAGCGCTATTACCGCCAGTACTGCGATAACCACGATATAGGGAAGAGAGCCCACAAACCAGATAAAGAAATTGCGGAATCCGCGGCCAACCGCGTACAGGCTGTCAGAAAGCCTCGAGCTTATCTGCTCCCAGACTGTCTTCTGCTCAACCTCGGTGAGCCGCTCAACCTCGCTTATATTCATCGTAACAGTACTGTAGGAAATCAGGTCGTCATATTTACGGAGCCTGGAGTTGTAATTATCAAGTTCATAACGCACAGAAGTCAGCTGGCTTTGTATCGCGATTATATCCGATACTTTTTCAGCTTTTGCCAAAAGTGCAAGCAGGCTATCCTTTT
>JAQUNY010000125.1 GCA_028717405.1 Eubacteriales bacterium | reverse complement strand
GGTATCCAATTCAATGGGATTCGGAGGGCATAACGCGACCCTTGTGCTTGCGAAGGTATGAGAGGGAAAGACAATTCCGATAAAGTATGCATAGATGGGGTCGCCCGGCAACTGCAGAAAAACGCGGGATATAGTTTTCATGACGGAGCTTTGCTGCTGAAAGCCCTTACGCACAGCTCATTTGCCAATGAAGCGGCAGCCGGAGGATTGAAACAGAAAGACAATGAAAGGCTTGAATTCCTGGGTGATGCAGTTCTCGGGATGGCAGTCAGCAATATATTATTCAATTTACAGCCGTCATTGCCTGAGGGCGAAATGACAAAAATAAAGGCAAGGACGGTTTGTGAACCTGCCCTGGCGGAATGTGCATACCGGATAGGTCTGCCCGGTGCACTTATCCTTGGCAAAGGAGAAGAAATGTCAGGGGGACGGGCCAAAAACTCAATAATCTCTGATGCCTTTGAAGCCTTGATAGGGGCTATTTATCTTGATGGCGGGCTTAAAGAAGCTGAAAAATTCATAAGAGATCATGTCTGGGCTGGTATTATTGCAGCTGATGAAGGCATCATTTCAGGCAGGCCGGTCAATTCCCCGGCTACTGCGGTGGTTGCTGCCTCGGCTTCAGCATCTTCACGCGCATCAGGTGACGCAAATATTTTTTCTTCTGAAGGCGGGTGTGTGCCTGTTGCATATGCCGAAGCATCCTCGGTCAGACCTGTCTTCAAAGATTACAAGACAGAGCTTCAGGAGCTTATACAGAAAAACGGCAACGCTTCCGCAGAATACAGGATAGTGAGGGAAACAGGCCCCGGACACGATAAACACTTTTATGCCGAAGTACTTGAGAAGGGCATCGTAACAGGTTCGGGAGATGGAAAATCCAAAAAAGAAGCTGAACAGAACGCCGCAAGGCAGGCGCTCCTCAGCATGCATAATGCAGAATGTGCTGCGAAAGGAATCCCGGAAAAGTCCGCGGAAGCGGGAGACATAGTGACGAAAGCGGAAGCCATCTTGGATGATCCCGCAGGAAGCCAGGCAGGGAGCGTGCCGGAGTCATGAAAATCATTCCCGTATTCGTCCCTCACGAGGGATGCCCCCACGACTGTATTTTTTGCAACCAGAGAACAATTACCGGAAACGAAAGCCCCATGAACCCCTTTAAAATGAGGGCTCTCGTTGAGACATGCCTTGCCGGGATGCATGACGGCATCAGCAGCGGCAATATTGTGATAGCATTCTACGGCGGAAGCTTTACAGGGATAAAACACTCCCTTCAGGCTGAATATCTCGGCATAGCGTCAGAATATCTTTCCAAAGGCAAGATAAGTTCAATAAGGCTTTCAACAAGGCCTGACTACATATCAGAAGAGATTGTATCATTCCTTCGCAAAATGAATGTCGGTACAGTTGAAATCGGCGCCCAGAGCATGGATGACGAAGTCCTGAGACTAAGCGGCAGGGGACATGATTCCGCCGCTGTCGTTTCGGCTGCGCGCATTATTTCCCAAAGCGGCATAGAGCTTGGCATACAGACAATGATGGGCCTTCCGGGCTCCACCCCTGAAAAGGATACAGCGACTGCGGCAGCAGTTGCTGCGCTTGCGCCTTCTTTTGTCAGGATATATCCGACGCTTGTGGTAGAAGGATCGAAACTGGCGGATGAATACAAGGCCGGCAGGTACAAGCCTTATCCGCTCGAACAGGCTGTCAGCCTGGCTGCATCACTTCTTGAAATATATTCAGAAGCCGGCATTAAGGTAATCAGAGTCGGTCTGCAGCCGACAGACGATTTCAACATTTCGCATGGAATAATAGCCGGACCATTCCACCCGTCTTTCAGGCAGCTTGCCGAATCAGAGCTTTTCTTCAGGCGCATATCGGAAGCCATTATAAAATCCGGGCTGCAAGGCTCGCAATATATCGAAATAAAAGTCCATCCCCCGATGCTCTCCACTGCAGTGGGGCAGAAACGCTCCAACATTTTTCGAATAAAGAAGAAATTTGGCATTCAAAATGTTATTATATTACCAGACAAGAGCATGACCGGCAGGGACGAATTCCGGGCGGAAGCAGCCGGCAGGGCCTGAGGCATGCTTACTGCTGCAGCATTCGGAGGAACGCCGGGTTGTATCTTAAAAATCTGGAAATACAAGGTTTCAAATCATTTGCGGACAGACTCCGCCTTGAATTCAAGCAGGGCATCACATCAGTTGTCGGCCCCAACGGGAGCGGTAAAAGCAACATCGCCGACGCGGTGAGATGGGTGCTCGGTGAGCAGAGTGCCAAAACCTTAAGGGGTTCACGGATGGATGATGTCATATTTACCGGCACTCGTCACAGAAAGCCGCTTGGATTTGCGGAAGTTTCAATAACGCTCGACAATTCTGACAAAGCCCTCCCCTCTGAGTATGAGGAATTAACTGTGACCAGAAGGATATATCGCTCAGGTGAGAGCGAATACCTTATAAATAAGACCCATTGCAGGCTGAAGGATATCAATAGCCTTTTCATGGATACAGGCATCGGCAGGGATGGCTATTCCATTATCGGACAGGGCAGGATAGACGAGATACTAAGCAGTAAATCGGAAGACAGGAGGCTTATTTTCGAAGAAGCTTCAGGCATCATGAAATACAAGGTCAGGAAGGCTGAAGCCGAACACAAGCTGGAACAAACCGGCCAGAACCTGCTCAGGATAAATGACGTTATCAGCGAAATGGAAAACCAGCTGGAACCTCTCCGTATCCAGTCGGAAAAAGCCAGGGAGTTCCTGGCTCTCAGAGAAAAACTCAAAGACCTTGAAATAAACGTATATATAGACAACATAAGCAGATACAAATCGCGCATCGAGGAATATATAAAAGACGCAGATATTATCCGCGACGGAGTAAAAGCTTCCAGGGAGAAGCTTGAAGCCCTGTCTGAAAAGCAGAAGGAGGCATTCAGGTATTCAAATGAGCTTGAAATAAAGCTTGACGAAGCCAGAAAAAGCACAAGCCTGCTGAATGAAGAAGCAGATAAGATCCAGGCGGGAATAAGTCTCAATAATGAAAAAATCAAAAACCTTGAAGAAAACGCAGAGCGGCTTGAAAATGAGATAAACGAGACCGGAACAAAAACAAATGCCCTTGAGGCCGAAAAGGCCGGGAAACTGAAAAAGCTGGCATATTTACAGGGCGTGCACGCGCAGTACTCAGAAAAGCTGGCGGAATGCGAGAAAAAAGCAAATGAGATGATGCGCCTCCTCGATGAGAACGAGAAAAAAATCGAAGCACATAAAAACAGTCTCATGGATAAAATGGATGCGCTTTCAGAGAAAAAACTGGCTTCGGGCAGCGTAAGAAATCACATACAGCAGATACTCAAAAGAAATCTTTCAATAGAAAAAGAAATAAGCGAAGCGGTATATGAGGCCGACCGTGAACACATAAAAAAAGAAGAGATCAGGGAACAGCTTGAGATATTAAAAAAAGAAGCCTCCCAAAAGGCGGCGGATATCGCAGGATCATCAGAGAAAAACAGGGAAATGTCAGGCAGGCTGGCAGATATCCGCGCAGACCAGTCAAACCTCAGGGCATCCATTCAGAATGCCGTTTCGAGGCACAGGGTCCTGAAGGAAATGGAAGAGAATTACGAAGGCTACAGCAGGAGCGTCAAAGCAATACTGAAGATATATACCGGGAAAGAAAACCCGGAATCATCAGGCATACACGGGGTCCTGGCCGGGATAATCAGCGTCAGCCCGGAGTACACAACAGCTGTTGAAGCCGCTCTTGGCGGAGCATTGCAGAACATTGTGACATCAGATGAATACGATGCCAGGAAGGCAATAGACTTTCTCAGGAAAAACAACTATGGGAGGGCTACATTCCTGCCTCTCTCTTCGGTAAGGGGAAAGGCTTTCGACGAGACATTCAAAAAGGAACTGTCAGGCTTCAAAGGGTATCTGGATACTGCTTCGGAGATCATCATAACAGAAGAACGCTATAATCCTCTTATCCAAAGCCTCCTCGGCAGAGTCGCAGTCGTATCGGATATGGACTGCGGGATATTGATGGCAAGAAAATATAAATATTCATTCAAGATAGTGACGCTGAATGGAGAGGTGCTCAACCCGGGGGGCTCCATATCCGGCGGCAGCATGAACGAAAGGATCTCAGGTCTGCTAAACAGAGGGCGGGAGATAGAGGAGCTCTCATCAGCAATCACAAAAATGAAGGCTCAGGATGCGGATCTGGAAAAGAAAGCGCTGGCACTTTCCGCCAATATGCAGCTCCTTATAAAAGAGATAGAAAAGCTTAAGAGCGAACTCCACGAGTCGGAAATCGCATCGGCAAGGCATGAAGAGCTGATTGCGAGACATGAAGAGGCCTCTTCCAGGCTTAAGGCCAAGTCGGCAATGCTCAGGGAAGAGATTTCGCAGAATGATCTTCAGACAAAGAAGGCGGAGGAGGAAGCGGAAAGCCTTGAAAAGGAATGCGCCGCCATCGAAACTGAAGCTGAAGAGCTCAAAGCTCTCATAAACGAGAGCCAGGAAAAGAACAAGGTTGACAGGAACGCCAGGGAATCTCTCTTCGGGGAACTGACGGACTACAAGATATCGGTAAGCTCTGTAAATGAAAATATCGACGCTGTCAGGGCAGACACAGAACGTATTGACAGGGAGATAATGTCTGTACAAGGCAGTATCGATAAAAAACAAAGCGGCATACATGACAGCAAAGCCAAAATAGCTGAAATCACATCTGAAAACGAAGGCCTTGCCATTACCCTGAAGAGCTGCGAGGAAAACAGGATCGGCAGGAATCTTGAAGCTGAAAGGCTGGCGGAAGAAAAAAGGGTAGTCAGTGATGAGCTTTCAGAGATTTCCGAATTGATCGCGGCCGGAAACGAAGAATTAATACTTTTGAAAGAGGATCTTTCCAGGGCTGAGGTGAAAAGCGCCAAAGCAGAAACCGAGCTTGAGCAGGTACAAAACAGGCTCTGGGACGAGTATTCGCTCACATATAACAATGCACTGCAGTTCAAAAAAGACATAGGAAGCATTACAAAGGCTCAGAAGGAGATCGCCGACATAAAGAAGGGTATCGACGAGCTTGGGCCTGTAAATGTGGCTGCCATAGACGAGTATGTTAAAATAAAGGAAAGACATGGCTTCATGAAAGCCCAGTCAGATGATATGCAGGACTCGATCGGAAAGCTGCATGCGATAATCGGCGAAATGACCGGCATTATGAAAAAGCAGTTTACTGAGCAGTTTGGGCTGATCAACAGCCACTTCGGACTGGTATTCAAAGAGCTGTTTGGAGGCGGCAC
>JAQUNY010000124.1 GCA_028717405.1 Eubacteriales bacterium | reverse complement strand
CTTACCCACATTTTCACCTTTTTGCAATATGGCGTGGGCATCTTCCGCCCGGGTTACAGGCAGTATTTTGTAAATTGTCGGTTTTACGAGTCCCTTTTCTGTTTTCGGCCATATGTTTTTAACCAGACTTGCCAGTATCATGGCTTTGACATCAGGAGTCCTGCTGCGGAGGGTGCTGCCAATGACCCTTATACCTCTGGTAAAAAGTGTTCTGAGGTTTATTTCTGTTATTTCACCGGCAAGAGTCGATATCATTATCCATCGTCCTCCACGTTGCATATAGGGAAGGCTGAGGCCCATCATCCTGCCTCCAAGGCAGTCTATTGCCACATCAACTGGATGGCCTTCTTCCATTTGCTGTTTGAGTGCTTCCGCAACATCATCCCTGGCGCTGTTTATGATGACATCAGCATTCAGATGGCTGATGGATTTCGCTATGTCGTCAGACAGCACGCTTGTTATGACTCTTATATTGAAAGCCTTCGCCATTGGTATGACTACACTTGCCAGTCCGCTGGCGCCGGCATGCATCAGGAGCGTTTCATTTTCTTTAATATTCCCTTCAATGAAAAGGTTCAGGTAAGCAGTCGCAAACGCTTCGGGTATGGCGGCCGCTTCAGGCATTGATATACCTCTGGGCAGAGGCATAAGCATATCATACCTGACTGCCGCATATTCGGCATATCCGCCGCCTCCGAGCAGGGCGCACACCTTGTCACCTTTGCTATAACTGCTTTTAACGGAAGCTTCAGTCCCCATTTCTTTTATTACACCGGATATTTCAAGTCCCATCCATTCGGGGCAGCCCGGCGGCGGCGGATACCTGCCTTCCCTCTGCATGAGGTCAGCGCGGTTTAATCCTGCATAGTGGATCTCCACCAATACCTCGTCATTTTTTAAAACAGGGTCTGGTACATCACTCCAGCTAAGCTCCATATTTTTCCCAACCAAAATTGCTTTCATGTTTTTCTCTTCTCCTCTCGTATACGTGCTTCTGAATATTTTACTGAAGCATATTTCATAATTGTTCCTTATCTGCATAATCTGTATAATCTGTATATGATCTATATGCTCCGTATTATTTATAAATAATATATTCTATTTATCGGATGACCGCAATTTTCTGACATCTGAAATTTTTTTATTATCTCCCTCCTTTTTCGGAATGGCGGCGGTAAACCGGGCGAATTATTCACCTTGGCTCAATTTTTACCTGTTAATTCTCTGTATTTATTATAAAATGAAAGAAACGTCACTGCAAATTGCATTGACATAAAAACAATTTACTAATAGAATAAACTGCATACGGTTTTCAAAGGAGAGGAACAAAATTATGTACGAAAAATTATTGAAATCAAAAATGAGCCCGGAGAACTATGAAAAACTGGCCGCGCTCAACAATCCGAAAGTCAATGAGTTTATAGGCCTGTTTGCAGAACACTGCGATCCAGCTTCATTGTTCATATGCACCGATAGTGAAGAAGATATACAGTTCGTCAGGGACCAGGCACTGGAATTAGGTGAAGAAGAAGTCCTGGCGTTCCCAAAACAGACTATACACTGGGATGGTTATAAAGATCAGGCCCGTGACAAAGACGGTACCCGATTCCTCGTATTCAAAGAAAATCTCGAAAGTATGAAGGCGATGAATTCAGTCGAATACGAAAAAGGATATGAAGAAATCATGGGCATTGCCAAAGGAATAATGAAAGGCAAAAAAGCAGTGGTTCTGTTTTTCTCGGAAGGTCCGACCGAAAGCCCCTTTACCATCCCCTGCGTCCAGTTCACTGACAGCTGGTATGTCGCCCACTCAGAATGCATTCTCTATCGTTCGGCCTACAGCCATTTTAAAAAAATGAAGGAATCAGAGAAGTCCGACTTTTTCCGTTTTATTCACTCAGCAGGAACCCTTGATAACAGGGGTAACAGTATAAGTCTTGACAAACGCAGGATATATATGGACACCCAGAATAATATCGTATATTCAATGAACAACCAGTACGCCGGCAATTCAATCGGCCTCAAAAAACATGCAATGAGGCTTGCTATTAATAAAGGCAGGTTTGAAGGCTGGCTTTGCGAGCACATGTTTATAATGGCCGCCGTGGACAAGGAGAAAAAGCGTAAAACATATTTCTGCGGAGCCTATCCGTCCGCATGTGGTAAAACGTCAACAGCAATGATTCCTGGAGAACAGATTGTAGGTGATGATATCGCTTATTTCCGCAATATCAACGGTGAATTCAGGGCAGTAAATGTTGAGTTTGGGATGTTCGGCATAATAAAAGATGTAAACGCAAATGATGATCCGGTTATCTTTGAAAACCTGATGAAAAATCAGGAAGTGATTTTCTCAAATGTTCTGGTAGGAGCAGATAAAAAGCCATATTGGCTTGGCATGGAAGTTGAAACTCCCGACAAAGGCCGCAATCATTTCGGCGAATGGCATGAAGGCGTCAAGGACAGCAAGGGAGCACTTGTAGAGCTTGCCCATAGTAATGCCAGATATACAATGCGTTTGGACTATCTCGATAATATCGATAAAGAAGGGTTTGAGGCTAAGAACGGTATCAAGGTAGAAGGAGTTCTTTATGGCGGCAGGGACAGTGACACAACTGTACCGGTCGAGGAATCTCCCAACTGGAAAGACGGGATCCTGCTTAAGGCCGCTACCCTGGAGTCTGAAACCACAAGCGCAACACTTGGCGCAGAAGGTGTCAGGGTCGCCAGCCCCATGGCTAATATGGATTTTCTCTCATATCCTCTTGGTGAATATACCATGAACAATATAAAATTCGGTGAAAGCGTCAATCAGACTCCCCGGATATTCAGTAATAATTACTTTATGCGCGGTCCCAACGGCAAGTTTATGACGAGCAAGCTGGCTAAAAAAGTCTGGCTCCACTGGGCTGATGGCCGGATTCATAATGAATATGAAGCCTATGACACACCTACCGGCAAAATACCCATGTATGACGACCTCAAAAATCTATTTAAAGAGCTTCTTGATGAAAACTTCACAAAAGATGATTACAACTATCTTTTCACTTTCCACTGTACCAAATGGATCGAAAAGCTGGAGCGGACAAAGGCCTATTATCTGAAAAAAGATCCTGGTACCCCCGCCGCAATATTCGATTACTGGGATAATGCAATCGAAAAGATAAAAACCGCACGGGGAAAATATGGCGACGAAATAAAACCGGGCAATTATAAAGGATAACATCATAACTTGTTCCCCCTGATTTGAGGCAAAGTTAATCTTGAAACATAATCCGGGAACAATCGTTTTGATAAATGTATGAAGGCAACCAGCAGTAAAGGCATTTCGTCATAAGGCGAAATGCCTTTACTTATAAGGCTCTCTCCATTGTCTCTTATTTTCTGATAATATAGTATGTGAACACAGGCAAATATGGTTCTGCGGCAACCTGTCAGTGCCGTGGGATAAAATCTAAAGCAGAGACTGGTGATCCAAAAATGATTTATTCCACTCTGAATATTGATATCGATAATATACCGCTTAACATCCTGCTTGAAAGCATTCCTCCCCGCAATGAGCTGATGCCTCTGAACTGCTACCATACACTCAGGATAAGTGCAGTCGTTTCCGGCAGAGGGATCTGGACGATCGGAGATAAAGACTTCCCGATATCTGAGGGCGACGTGTTTTCACTGAACAATACGGAATATCGTAAAATACATACCATTTTCCCTCCTGAAAATCTTGAACTTGTTATACTTGAGTTTGAGCCCAGACTGGTCTGGTCCAATTTCAGCAGCTATTTCGACCGCAATTACTTAAATGTTTTTTTTGACAGAAGCCCGCTCTTTGAAAACCGGATCGAAGCTTGTAACCCTATAGCCGGGGAGATTTCCGGCCTTATATTGAAAACCGGAGATGAAATCAGAGATGCTTTGCCGGAATGCAGGCAAATAATAAAAGCTAACCTGCTGAAGATCCTGGCTCTCCTTAATCGAAATTATTACGGCAAAGGAGCGCTTACACACTTGCTTAATACGGCGCAGGGTAAATACCCCTCTGAAATAAACAAAGTGATGGAGTTTATAGACGCTCATATTTCTGAAGATTTACCTTTGAACAGGCTGGCGGAACTTGTTCATATGAATCCATCATATTTTTCACGGCTTTTCAGTAAATATAACGGTCTTGGCGTTACCCGCTACATTATAAAAATGAGGATAAGGAAGGCAATCACGCTCCTGACTTACGGCGACAACAAAAGCATACTCGAAATATCAGGCATATGCGGATTCAATAACCTTTCAAATTTTTATGCGGCGTTCAAGTCAGTAACAGGAAGCACTCCAACCGCATATAAATCAGCCGCATTCCCCGGGAGTGACAGTGATTGAAAATATTGCAGGGAGCATGGATCGATATGGAGCGTCCGTTCCTGCCAGGAAACGATCCGGTATCCTTATGTCAGATGTACGCATTGAAATGACATTCATCCGGCTCATTTGCCTTACAAGCCGATGCATAATCACACATCAAAATTTTTGATGTTTCTCCGCCGGGAGCCGTTATTGCAACCTCATAAACACATTGGAACCTGTACCTGCCGCCGGCAGCTTCCCTGATTTCCGCCGTGACCGTACTGCCAATATTTGAATCCTCGCATAAGGAGCCGCTTTTGAACATATCTTCCGGCTTACTCCCTATATCTTTGCTTTGAGCCAGGAGCAACGGACCGATTTGAACAAAGCTTTTACGCTCCCAGGTCATATATTTATACTGCACGCTGCTACCTTTGTTGCTCAGGAGCATCCATCTTTTGCAATGCCAGTCATCCTCATCAAATTTTTCCGGTTCAACCGGGAATACTGTAACCCTCGGATTAAGATCGAAGATGATATTTATCAGGCTTTTTGAATCCGGATCCAGCTTAACGCCGATATATCCTTCTTTATCCGTGATTCTCCCGGAGACTGTTTCTTTTCCGTCTTTGACAACTCTAATGCTCCTGCTCCATCCCGGCTTCCTTAAAAAAAGGATAATTTCGTCCTCTGCAGTATTAATTGCTTCTATTTCGACTTTCCCGTTCTTTAGATAATCTCCGCCTATCCTGACACTGACTTTCCTGCGGTTCTGCAATGTAACTTCCGTTTCCGAATCTGTAAAAAGATTGACATAGATACTGCGCCCGTCATTCATCACAGATGCCTGGATCATGTTGAGTAATCCCCTGGGGATGTTGTTTACACAGCAATGGTTATACTTCATGCCTGCCTGTGGAGGCGCCATAAAGTGCCTGTTGGAGGAACGGACTCCCCTCATGCCCCATTTTGCATCAC
>JAQUNY010000123.1 GCA_028717405.1 Eubacteriales bacterium | reverse complement strand
TTCATCCTGCAGCAGAGTCGTTATCCCGGGTTTGATGAGTCCCGAAGGATCCTTTATGTCGAATCCGACAAGCGCGATATCCCCGGGGATCTTCAGGCCGCTTTCATATATGGCTTTTATTGCCCCGTAAGTCATTCTCGAGCTGGTCACATAAACCGCCGTTATCCGGTTCAGTCCGTTTCTGTCTCCGGAGCCGTATCCGGGGCGATTTTTCTGAAGGAGCCTTTTCATGCCCTGATATCCCGATTTTTCCTTGAAATCACCTATCGCAATAAGGTCGTCGCGTAAATCAAGATTCCTCTCGCGGATTTCGGCGATATAACCGTTCAGTCTTTCTTCACCGGTGGTCTCTTCCTGTTTGCCTGCGATTATGCCAATACTCCTGTGACCAAGCTCAGCCAGGTGACTGACAGCCATTTTACTGGCCTTGATATTATCGGTTATTACTGTGTAATAACCATATCCGTTTGGTCCGGCACCGGTTTTACACAAGGCCGGCAGGTTGTCAAAAAAGACCACCTTCATTCCGTTCCTGATATGCTCCAGCACAGGAGAACCCTCTCCTGAAACAGTGGCGAGCATCACGCCCGCTATCTGCTTCTGGGCGATAACATCAAGGTACATTGCTTCGCGTTCCTGGTCTTCATCAGTGTCGCACATCAGTATGTTATAGCCATGCGCCCGGAAGATACTCTCCGCCCCTTTGTACACATACGCAAAAAAATCCTCACTTATGTCAGGCACAATATACGCAACAGTATTGCTGGTTCTGCATTTCAGGCTGCGCGCGACCTGATTCGGGACATAGCCATATTTGGAAATGGCCTCCAGAACCTTATCCCTTGTTTCTTTCCTTACATATTTTTTCTTGTTGACGACGCGCGAAACGGTTGAGGCCGAAACACCCAGTTTAAACGCGATTTCTTCCAGCGTCAGCGGCATTAAGCAACCTCCGTGCCCTGCAGGCATTCTGACAAATCAAGCATGACAACGATCATGACAACGATTGCAAAACTATATGGTCTAATTTTAAGTATTATCATGCTTGTTGTCAAACAGCTGCGATAAAGCTAATAGGATAAAGCCTGCAGGATAAAACTCCGGATCATACGGATACCACAAGGGCAGGACCGCAGAATTCCGCCATTACCAAATGAAGACCTGATAATATACATATCCTGCTTCGCAGCCATTATCCACAGGCCATATCAGCAGGAAGCCGCTATTAAACGTTGAAGACCGGATAACATGTAAATTCCTCTTCGCAGCCTATATCCATATATGGTACAAGCCTGTACCCGTTTTTCTCTTTAATGTCGTAGACAAGCGGTTCATTTGTCGGGACCAGCCTGCCCCTGAAGTCTTCAATGCTCCAGCCCGGTATTCTTGCGCTCTTGTAATCCGGTCCGGCCAAGGCATAAAGAACAGGTCCATATTCAATCGCATATCTTGACAGCCCCGGGATTTCATCAGCTCCCGAGTATTTTGTCAGCCTGAAGTCCATTCCGAGCCTGTAAGTTATACAATCCCCGTCCTGCCAGCTTCTTTCGACTGTGACATATGAGCCCGGTACCCCGCTTGCAGCCATCTTGCCGTTCACATAAATCTTGACCATCCCGACAGCAGCTTCCGAATGTGCTGCTCCGGTATCTGGCTGTGCTGCTCCGGTATCTGACTGTGCTGCTCCGCTTTTAATCTCCGCTGTCCCGGCTTCTGCCTGTTTCTCCGCAACAGCCCATGAGGGTATCCTGAGCATCAGCTTGAATGATTTGGCTGATGACGCCTCCGGCATCTTGATGGTCAGCTTTACATCGCTGCTGTAAGGCACGTCTGCTTCCGACACGAGCGTGATACCGTTCCAGTCTATCTCTGAAGGCGTATACAGATTAACGCAAAGGGTATCCTGTGAAACCGAATATATGTATTCAGGCAGCGACCCGAAAATCCTTGTGCCGACGCCGCAGCAGCAATGCACAAGTCCGGGCTTCTGCTTCTTTTCTTCCATGAAGGCGAAATACCTGATTCCTTCTCCGCCTTCCTGGTTTGCAAAGGCAATGTTGAAAAGTGATTTTTCAACCTCAGCCATGTATTCCTCCTTCTCGGGGAAGAGCCTGTGCAGCCGCTGGCACATATGCATCCAGAAGGAAGTACAGCAAAGCTCGTTATATTTGTTCTTTGTGGCTATCCACCTGCAGCCGGGGTAATTCTCTGTCTTCATGCCCTCGCACATGACTATGCCGCCGCCGGCATGCTGCCAGTCCCTCTTATAGAGCTCATACGCCCCCATCACAGCGTCCAGGTAATAATTGCGGCCTGTAGCCCTGTAAAGGTCCAGGTAACCTTCAAAGGCCTCTGTTTCGGTGCCGTGTGCATGCGGTTCGATCCCCGGCTGGTTCCTGACATGGACCGCATTCTTTTCACGGCGCATGAATTGTGCAAGACGCCACGGCTCCTCATATGCTTCGATGGTCACTTCGATGTCCCTCATCGTTCCTATAGGGGTAGAATAGACATGTGTGCTCGCCACCACTCCCTGGAAAGCCAGCACGAGATACTTGATTATCGGCAGATCGACACAGCTGTTGAACCAGTCCTGCCACTTTTTCAATATTTCGTATGCGTCCTCGTCACACGACAGCCCAACCGCAGTCAGGGCATATGTGAGCCATATCCTTACATAATGCGGGTATTCAATATAAGCGAACCTTTTCTGGTCAATAGGCATCAGAAAACCGTCGTCTTCAGCGGCGGTGCGCAGCCTTTCCATCAATATGGAGATTTTATTGCGCAGGTTCTCATCATCAATCCAGCGCAGTGTATTGGCAGCTCCCATCAGGAACATCGAGAGCGTGGATCCCTTAAGGTTATCCTCGAAATGTCCCTTGTACGGCTCCGCATCGGTGGGTGTGCCGGTTTTTATGTCGAACCAGTACATCATCGACCCCATATTCAGAAGGTCCAGGAATTTTATGTTGTTTTCAAAAACATTTTTATACAGCCCGTCATTCAGCCTGACTCCTGCCAGCGGTGTAAAAAGCTTGTCTTTTACGGCCATTTTGTGGTTGTAATCGTATACCTGTTCAATTTTTTTCAGCATTTTGCGGTTCTCCTTTTATTTTTACTCCTTTTTAGGGATAATTCACCTTATGTTTATTTTACTTAAATAACATGTGCCTCCAGCCCATATCTGCCGAAAACACCGGCCCTTATTTCAACTTTCCTCTTCTCGTCAAACGGCGGATCATATCTCATCCCGACCGCCGGATATTTCGCCCCCGCGAAACGATTATACGGCATAAGCTCGATTCGCGGCAGACTGCCGCCTTTCCCGGGTTTCATCCTGCTTTTGAGATAAATCGCCGTCCTCTCTATATTGTCTTCCGTGTCGCTTACACCCGGTATCAGCGGGATCCTTACAATATATTCCGTATCTGAATCCGCAAGTATGTCGAAATTTGTCAGTATGAGCCTGTTGTCTTTACCCGTGTATTTCAAATGCAGTTCGGACCTCATTAGCTTCAGGTCAAAAAGAATCAGGTCCGCACTTTCAATTATATCAGTAAATAAGTCGCTGCCGCCATAGCCCGATGTTTCAACTGCGGTATGGACAGGCTTTAGTTCCTTAAGGAGGGACAATGTGAATTCCGCCTGTGCAAGCGGCTCGCCCCCGGATATGGTAACCCCTCCGCCGAATCCGGACAGGAAATCAGCCTGTTCTTTCAGTTCCAGTGCCAGCCGTGCCGAATCCACCTTTCTGCCTGCGATCCGTATCAGGCCGTCGGGGCATATTTTTGTGCATACCCCGAAGGGGGCACACTCATCATGGCTGCATCCCCGTTCGCATTTTCCGCAGTGTTTGCACAAAGCGACGGATTTCATGATTTGCGGTTCAAAAGACAGCCCTTCCGGATTATGGCACCAGGCGCAGCGTAAGGGGCAGCCCTTCAGGAATACCGTTATCCTTATGCCGGGTCCGTCATGCAGTGTAAATTCTTTTATATCAAAAACTATACCTTCAGCCATTGGCAAATAACTCCGTAAACATTAAAACAGTATGAGGCTCCCATGAGCCGTGGCTCGTACAAGGCATTACTCAAATATATTCCTGGCGGCTTATCACATGGTCCTGGTATTCCCTGTCCAACTCGACGAAATATGCGCTCCATCCCCAAATCCTTACTATCAGCTGTTTATATTTCTCCGGATGCCGCTGTGCGTCAAGCAGCACATCCCTGTTCACTGCGTTAAGCTGAAGCTGATGTCCGCCCCTTTCAACAAAATACCTGACAAGGTCGGCTACCTTCCACATGCTTTCATCATCTGAGAAAAGGCTGCTGTGGAACTCCATGGTCAAAGGTCCGCCATTTATCGTCTTTTTCAGGTCGGGCACGGTGAATGCCTTGATGACTGATACGGGGCCCCTTAGCTTGGCAAAAAGGCTCGGAGAATAATTGGCGCCAAAGGGCTCCCCTTTAAGCCTCCCGTCAGGCGAAGCCCCGGTTTCGGCGGCATGCCAGAGGTAGAACATGGCCGAGCCCGTACCGGCCCTTATTATTCCGCCTCTTTCATTGCGAAGGCCCTTAAGCGCATCAGAAAAAGCTTCCAGCAAGTCAGATGCGATTTTATCCGTATCCCCATCGCCGTTGCCGAATTTCGGTGAATCATTTCTCAGCCTGGCAAGCAGTTCGTCGTGTCCCTCAAAATTATTGTCGAGGGCATCAATCAATTCGGATGGTTTCAGAGATCCTTCCTCATACACATATTTCTTGATGGCCGCCAGCGAATCAACCGCTGTTGCCAGGCCTGTGCCGTGGAATCCAAAATTATTGTACCCGGCTCCCATTGAGACGTCCCTTGCATTTGCTATGCAGCCCTCCATCATTACCGACATAAGAGGGGCAGGTATCATCCAGAGGTTTTTTATCCCCCCGGCTATCCTGAGGCATTCCGCTTTTATCTCTTTCCTGATTTCGTCCATTAACCCTTCAAATGAACAGGATGCCGCAAGGCTGCCCCGTACACCTCTATCTGTCACCGCCGGAAACGAAAGTGCTCCGATGTTCGGTATATCCATCCCTTTCCCGGGTATTATGAACTCCCAGCAGGCTGCAACCGTATAATCCCTGGCGTCTTCTATCTTATACCCCAGCGCGGTAAGTCCCGGAATAACGACATCATCATTGGAATATTGCGGGAATCCGAGCCCCACCTTTGTGAGCCGTGTTCCCAGCCGGAATATCTCCTGTGGCGTATTCCTGTCTACCCTCAGGTTGATTTTCGGATCTATCAGCTTCAATTCGCGGCTCGCTTCAAGACACATCTCAGACAATATGCCGAATGTCCCGCGTCCATC
>JAQUNY010000122.1 GCA_028717405.1 Eubacteriales bacterium | reverse complement strand
TGCCCTTTATAAATGACCCAACAGCTGCCAAAGCAGTCTGAAAAGGTGAAATTTTGGGATATATCCCGAATCTTCTCAATATTGCGTCATATTCGCGTTTTATGCCGGAGCAGGTTTGTCCTTTGAAGCCTCTTTCGGAAAAAATCCTGCCGAGTTCATTATCATGCCTCACTTTACCCAGAAAACCAGCCTTCCCAAAGAGCTTCCTGAGACCGGCTTCGCTGAAGCCTGACCCATCTTTGCGGCTGCAGGCTGCAGTAAATATTTTTCCTGTATCAAGACCATTTTTATATATGAAATACTCCATCCTTCTTCGAACAGTATTTGCCGATCCTTCATCGTCCCCCGAAACAAATATCACATGGTCAGATCGCTGTAAAACTTCTGCGGCAACAGGGTCATAAATACATCCGCCTGAATGGACTATTGTAAGGTCAAAATACTTGTATGCATATTCCAAAATTTCTCCTGCCCGGTCAGTATTGAAACTCTGCGAAGCTGCGGAGCTTTCAATACTCTCGGGATCCGCCAGAAGCCATAGTCTTCCACCTTCAGTTGTTCTGTAACAATTCTTCTCGAACTCAGATCTGCAAATAGTACTTTTCGTAATGGTTTTTACTCCTCCACAGCAGCTCGCTGACTCTGCAATAACTCTTATACCTCTTTCACAACAAGTCTTTGCCTCTTTATCCCCGGTTTTTTCGATATTTCTGTTGATCCTGAAAATTTTAGCCATCATACAGCTTTCCAGATCAAAATCAATAGCCAGGACCTTGAGTTTAGTCATCTGCGCGGCGACAAGGGCAAGGCGGCTCGCAAATACAGCCTCCCCGATAATCGTGATGATAAGCCTTCTAATTGTTACCAGCCCATTCCCATCTTCACCGTAAGCAGAGGGAGTATCTGAATCAGCACCGGCAGTATTTCCTGATTTCCTCATATTAGCCGCATTTTGTATGATCACTCCGGGCATGGCGCCTTCCTTAACCTTCTTAAATGATTCAAGGCTGCCAATGTCGCCCATCATTTCGGAAACTGAAGCATAACGCTGTTCCCTGTCTTGTTTTGTGCACCTGGCAATTATCCGGGCAAATTTTGTGGAAATCTCCCTGTTATAATTTGTTATGGGCGGTAATTCAGCTGTCTCCCATACTCTGTGCCCTGTTTTGCCAGGTCTTTCGCGATTAAAAAGCTCATCAGGGCTTATTCCTGTCAGTATATGGTACAGGGTCATCCCAAGACCGTATATATCTGTCCGTGCATCTGTCTGCCCTGTACCATACTGCTCAGGAGCGGCATATCCTCTTGTCCCGATATATACCGTGTCGCACAGGTTCTCCTCCTTGTACCTGCGCGCTATACCAAAATCAACAAGCTTGATTCTGCCGTCATTTGTCAGGATAATATTAGATGGTTTCATATCTCTATATATTACAGGCTCCGGCTCCAGCCCATGCAGGTATTGCAGTACATCACACAGTTGCAGGAGCCACATCACCACCTCCTTTTCGGATGGAATTCCTCCGGCGTTGAGTCTTTTTTTCAGGTCTGTTCCTTCAATGTAGTCGGAAATGATAAAGAGCATACCCTCTTCTTCAAATATGTCATATATCTTCGGAAGAGCCGGATGATCAAGCTTTCTGAGTATCTCGATCTCGGCAGGCATCATTGAAACATTTCCACTGTAGTCGGGCGGTATGCATTTGACCGCCCAATTGGATCCCAGCCTTGTATTCTCAGCCAGAAATACAGTACCCATGCCTCCTTTGCCCAGTATTTGCTTCAACAGATACCTGCCGTCCAGAACCTTCCCTATTGCCGGAGTGCCATTTCCCATCGTTCACAAACCTCTTGCCCGGTTTAAATATCCATTTCCCCAGGCATAATCATTTTGTTGATCTAATTATTCCATATTTTTCTTTTTATGTCAATATCAATATTTTTCATTTATGCCTGTTATAAAAAGCCATCGGACCTGACTACTCAAATATACCTGCATACTCAGCACAAAATTTTGTGTCAGGGGATTTGGTGTCAGCGGCTAAGGAATTGGCTAAGGAATTTTGATGAATTTTTACACAATATATTGCGGAAACGCCACCCCTGTGGTAGAATGACCTTTAGTGTTTCCGCGTTACGGAAGGACAAGGAGGTGTTAAGTGATGGCTAAATGCTACGTCTGCGGCAAAGCAACCGTATTTGGGAATAATGTCAGCCATTCTATCAGGAGGACAAGCAGGGTCTGGAGGCCAAACGTGCGCAAGACAAGGATAATCGAAAACGGCACGCCTAAAACAGTAAATGTCTGTTCAAGATGCCTGCGCTCCAACAAGGTGACCAGAGCGGTCTGATCAGACGTTTTTCATTAGCCACGCATGCGGAATGTGTGGCTTTTTCCATTTATCGGCATATAACCGTCGCTGCACATTTGCTGAACACTTTAATAAAAGCCGGCTGAACCGGAGACACAAAACATGAAATGCAGAATAAAAAAGGACTGATTACCATACCAAGGATAATATCCGGGTCCGCCCGAAAACTCAGACTTGAATTTCCGCGGGGGTGCGATGTACGCCCTACTGCTGACAATGTAAAAGAAGCCCTTTTTAATATAATTTCCCCGCTTGTCCCCGGTGCAGTCGTCCTGGACCTGTTCGCCGGGACCGGCAGTCTCGGGATCGAAGCTTTGAGCCGCGGCGCTGCCCGCGCTGTATTTGCTGATTCTGATCCGTCTTGCTGCACCACTGTCGGGCGTAATCTTGAAAAAGCCAGGCTAAGTGCAAATGCTTTGGTAATTCAAGGGAGCAGCCCTTCGATCCTGAGCAGGATCCCCGACGGACCCTTCGACATATTGTTCCTCGATCCGCCTTACGGTCGTAAACTTATTGAAAAAACAATGGATAATATCAGATATGGTGATATAATAAAGGAAAAGACTCTCATTGCCGCAGAGCACCATGCCCGGGAAGTCCCTTCGCTGAATCTTCCGGGGTGCAGGCTTATCGACAGGAGAAACTACGGCGAGGTTACTTTATCGTTTTATATTATAGACGCGCCTGATGCTGATTGATGTATTCATTCTAAGTACGACCGCGGCGCCCTCCGCCGGAATCGTTCGAAATACTCGGCAGCATGATGTGCGTAATGTCAGCTTTCAGGAGAGACTGAAACGATGATTTTTGTTTGTGCCGGCAGCTTTGACCCGGTAACCAACGGGCATATCGACATAATAGAAAGAGCTTCGATACTTTGCGACAAGCTTATTGTCGTTGTACTTAAAAACAGTGTCAAGATCCCGACCTTTACATTAGATGACCGTCTCGATTTACTCAGGCGTGTTCTTGGTCATCTCCCGAATGTAGAGATCGATCACTATGCCGGACTCCTCGTTGATTATATGAAGCTGAAAAAAGCCAGGGTCATTGTCAAAGGCCTGAGGGCAGTCTCTGATTATGAGTATGAAATGCAGATGGCGCATATCAATAAAACACAATATCCTGAAGTCGAGACCCTCTTCATGACTGCCAGCATCAATTACTCTTACCTGAGCTCCAGCTTCGTGAAAGAACTGGCCCGAAATGGCGGTAACATAGATTTTTTCGTCCCTTCCATCATAAAAGATTTGATCCTGGGCAAGCTTAAGGATACCGGAGGAAACTGAAATGGAAATACTGGCAATATTGGAGACACTCGAAGAACTGGTTGAAAAAAGCGTGGGGATACCCTTTTCGGGCAGATGCCTTACCGACAGGGAGGAGCTCCTTGAGATTATAAAGGAAATCCGGCTTAAGCTCCCGGATGATATAAAGCAGGCCAAATGGGTAAAAGAAGAACGGCAGAGAATACTCCATGAAGCTCAGAAAGAAGCTGAAAACATGGTAAAGGACGCCGAGAAAAAAATCACTACCCTTATAAACGAACACGAGATTACAAAAAAAGCTTATGAACAGGCAAATGATATCATTGCCTCCGCCCAAAAAACCTCCCGGGAAGTCAAATCAGGAGTGATGGAATACGCCGACGAGATCCTGGCAAAGATCGAAGAGGGCTTGATTAAGACTACTGAGACAATTCGTTCAAACAGATCTGAACTTAAGCAGTAAAAAAATCAAAAACCCATCTGAAGTAACCATAACAAAAACGGAGTCCTCTGTCGGGCTCCGTTTTTGTTATGGTTGTTATTCTGTTTGCTCTTATTATGTATGTCTGCTATTCCTCAGGGTAGTTTTCTCTCACATGATAGTGCGTATGAAGTAATTCATGTGCCTTATGGCTGCCTGGTTCTCCAAGGTATTCATCATAGAGCCTCTTGATCCTCGGATTCTCATGAGACTTCCTGATTGGCATATCCTTGTCTTCCTCATATATGGCTTTTGCCCTCGCCGCCCGGATATCCGTCCAGCTCCTGACCTCCGAAGGCTGTATTGGCTGTCCTCCGCCATTGACACATCCTCCCGGGCATGCCATTATTTCCACAAAATGGTACTGAGCTTCTCCACTCCTTATCTTTTTAAGGAGCTTTCTGGCATTTCCCAGCCCGTGAGCCACCGCTGCCTTCAATGTAATTCCTTCAAGCTGGATTTCGGCTTCCTTAATTCCTTCAACTCCGCGAACATCCTTGTACTCGATGTCACTGTTCTGCTTTTTGCCCATTATATCAGCAACAGTCCTCAAAGCCGCTTCCATAACTCCGCCGGTTGCGCCAAAAATGACGCCCGCCCCGCTTGCTTCTCCCATGGGATCATCATAATGTCTGAGCGGGAGCTCCGTAAAATCAATGCCGGCCTCCCTGATCATCCTGACAAGTTCTCTCGTTGTTAGCACTGCATCCACATCGGCAAAGTCTGTTGAGTTGATCTCCGGTCTTTCTATCTCAAATTTCTTAGCAGTACATGGCATTATTGACACTACAAAAATTTTTGAAGGATCGATATTTTCCTTCTGTGCGATATATGTTTTTATTATTGCCCCAAACATCATGTGCGGTGATTTACAGGATGAAAGATTTTCAATAAAATCAGGATAATTATGCTCGCAGAACTTGATCCAGCTCGGGCAGCAGGATGTTATCAGAGGAAGCTTGCCGCCCTCCTTTATCCTTTTTATCAGTTCCGTACCTTCCTCCATTATTGTCAGGTCTGCCGCTGTATCGGTATCAAATACTTTATTAAATCCAAGCCTTCTAAGTGAAGCTACCATATTGCTCGTTACCCTGGAGCCCAGAGGCATCCCGAACTCTTCACCCAGCGCCACTCTCACTGCCGGAGCAGTCTGCACGATAGTATATATATTATCATTGTTAAGGGCATCCCAGACTTTTGCAGTATCGTCTTTTTCCTTAAGTGCTCCCACCGGGCAGACATTT
>JAQUNY010000121.1 GCA_028717405.1 Eubacteriales bacterium | reverse complement strand
CTGACAAAGGATACCAGGAATTTTACACACGAAGCAACAATGATATTTTTGTAAAAAACTTTGAAGTATTTATAAGGGATATAGATTCAAACAGGTATGTGATCAGAGATTATTCAAAAATGGATGAAAAAAGCCAGCGTATACTTAAGCTTGAAATATAAGAACAAAAGATGGTGGCTTGAGATGCAATTCTGAAACGGAAGGCAACATATTTATGGATGGCGCTTTAAAAACAGGACCGGCTGATAATGCCGGTAAATACTTCATTTTAAACGGAGTAACAGGTGAAGCTTCAGGAATCCCTGCTTATGATGAAAACTCAGGGCTTACTGCTTATGAAGTTGTCCGTGTTATAAAGCGTAAGCCGCTTTTCTTTGAAGACCATATGAACAGGATGGACAGATCCCTTTCGGCGGTTGGGTACAGTTTGAAGGATGCTTTTGGAAGCGGATACAATTACGTTTACAGAGACAGGGGGTTCCCTGAAGATGACTTTCATAAAGGCAGATTTGAAGCTTTATGTGTGGCGATTGCTGCGCAGATACAGTTGCTTGCAGAAATAAACGGCCTTCAGGATTTCAATATAAAAATCACGGCCTTCCCTGAACAGGAGGGGAAATTCTCCTCAATGATATATATAAAGAAGAGTAAATACCCATCTCCCGATGAAATTATGGCGGGAGTAAAGGCCAGGACCGCCCTGATCGAAAGAGTCTCTCCGAATGCCAAAATTGAGAGGGCTGATTATAAGGCAAGGGTTGCGGAAGCGTTCGCAAGTGATCCTGATGCTTATGAGATACTGCTCAGGGACAGAAAAGGGTTTGTGACAGAGGGGAGCAAATCAAACCTCTTCACTGTGATCGGCGAAACTGTCGTAACTGCACCGGGAGAACAGGTCCTTAAGGGGATAACAAGGCAATACATATTTGAAGCCTGCAAAAGGCAGAATATAAAAACAGAGGAAAAGCCGGTCAGCATGAGGGAACTACTGAAGGCTGACGGACTGTTTATTTCAGGAACATCAATCAAAGTCCTGCCGGTATCATATGTTGACGGAATCAGATTCATGTCGCCCCGGAACAATATAATTAAACGAATATCTCAGGAATACGAGAAAATTATAAACGAATATCTGGACAGCAGGATTATTTAGCAGCGAAATGGTTGGACGGCTCACGATCAATCTTCTCTGCCGGTATTTTCGCTGACGTTTTCATCCTCGGATTCGGTGGGCGAGGATATCCCGGGAGTTGGCGACGAGGATGAAGGAGAAGTCCCCGGTTTTTTTTTGCCGCTGATTGTGGGCTGAGGCTTTTTTGTGTGCACATCACACTCCGATAATGAGGGATAGTCGTACATAAAGTCAGCAGGGAGCGGATCGTCCTCTGAGTATGGTATATATGGGACGCGGCGCCCAATCAAAACTTTTTCGATAATCGATGAAGACGGGCAGTATTCTGATGCGGGGAGGTTTCTTCCATATTCGTCGGTACTGTCCCTGCATACTTTCACTTTTATATGGACGTCGCATTTTTCTGACGGCACCGTACCTTTCAGAAACAGCTCATCGTAGCGGACAGCTTCCTGAGGCACTCCCATGGCGGTTTTGATCGGGTCCTTTGTGCAATATACATCCGGCAGAAGTCCCGAACGTATGCAGATATCTGCTTTTTCAATGCCGGGAGGTTCTTCAAAATCAAGCGGTTCAAGCTCTGAATGTATCCTTGTCATTACCAGATTCCAGAGATTTAGCGCCTGGTTTCTTTCCGCGCCTTCCGGAATGACAGCGTTATTATCATAGCCATACCATGTGGCGCAGACATAATACGCGGTAAAGCCTACAAACCATTTGTCTCTGTTGTCGCTGGTAGTACCGGTTTTACCGGCTGTGAACATAAGATCGCCCCTGGCGTTGCTGATTATGCCATACGGGTAAGCTGTTCCGTTTCTGCAGACATCTTTTAAAATATCAGTCATAATGTAGGCCGTTGCTTCACTATACACAATAGCGGGATTCTGAGCTCTTTTGTCGAGGACGAGCCTGCCGGAAGCGTCGTATACTCTCAGGTATGTTACCGGCTGATAATATATTCCCCGGTTTGCAAATGAAGCGTAGGCAGCTGACATTTGGAGAGGATTGACGCCATATTCAAGACCGCCGAGTGCAAGGGATACATTACGCTGATCTCTGTTTATACCTACGCTTTTTAAATATTTGAGCGAAAGGTCGGCTCCAAGGATATCACGCCAGATTTTAGCGGCGACCACATTAAGGGACTTTCTCACCGCGTCCCGGACCGGTGTCAGACCGCTGTACGTTTTATCGTAGTTTTCCGGATATCTTTCGGGCTTTTTCTCTTCTTCTTCTTCTTCATTTTCTTCAGCCTGAGACTCGTCGTCTTCCGTGCCATAGCCAAGCATGTAGACAGGGGCGTCGTCTATTATTGTAGCAGCTGTTATCAGTTTCTCATTCAGGGCTGGAGCGTAAACCGCGATGGGCTTGATACTTGATCCGGGCGGGCGCTGTATCTGCGTAGCCCTGTTAAGAGTATTTCCTTCCTTTTCGCCGTAGCCGCCGTACATAGCCCTGACCTGGCCGTTGCGCGGGTCTATTATTACTACCGAAGCCTGGGGATGCGGGGCATAGGGATTTGTTACAGGGAAGTTTTGCGGATTTGTGTAGATGTCGTCTAAAGCCTTTTGGACTTCAACATCCATTGTGGTTATGATCCTGATCCCCGAATTGTATATCATGTTGAGGGCTGCGCTTTCAGACATCCCTTTCGCAATCAGGTCCTTCTTGACATCAAGTATCACCTGATCCACGAAATATGTCTGTTTGCCTGAGATAAGCCCTTCGTTGGATTCATCTTTTTCAAAGAATACAAGTTCTTCATTGAGCGCGGTCTCGTACTCAACCTGTGTTATTTTCCCGAGTTCCAGCATTTTATAAAGGACAACATCCATCCTTTTAAGAGCGTTTTCACGTCCTTTAGTAGTATAGGGATTGTATACAGAGGGGTTGTTCGTGATCCCTGCGATGAAGGCACACTGCGCAAGGGTGAGGCTGGCCGCAGTGCGGTCGAAATAAGTCTGCGCTGCTATTTCGACTCCGTACATGTTTACGCCGGTGGTCATGACATTCATATAGAGCTGGAGTATTTCCCATTTATCAAGCTGTGTTTCCAGAAGCAGAGATCTCCATTGTTCCTGCACTTTCCTGCGTACGCTCCGGTCATCCTCGCCTGTAAGGTTCTTTATGACCTGCTGAGTGAGAGTGCTGGCGCCGGCCATGAGGGAGGTGGGGTTGAGGATTTTTTTAACAAAGGCACTAATAAGGCCTTTGATGTCAATACCTGGATGCTGGTCAAACCTCTCGTCCTCTATGGAAATGATAGCGTCGTGCATGTATTTTGGAGTGTCGTCATAATCGACCCATATCCTTTTTTCGACGCTGGCAAGTTCACCGATCAGATGCTCGCCCGTGCTGTCATAAACATAAGAAATAAAATTTGAAACCCTGAGCTGGTCGGCGGTTATCGGGACAGTTGAACGGACGTATCCGACGACGACTCCGGAGAGAAGGCCTGTGGCCATTATGCCGAAAATTATGGCGGTAACGAGCAGGCTTTTTATCAGTTTTTTAGGGCGAAAGGTATACCGGGACGGCTTGCGGGTATTGTGTGTCGGCTTGGGTTTAAGTGACGGGGAAGCAACCGGCTTCTTCCGGGAGGTGGATTTTCTGCCCGTGCCTGAAGATAATGCCGCTTTTACAGACAAATAAGCTTTGCGGGCGAGGCCATAAACGGTATATGTGAATTCCTTTATGGAAGACACAGGTGATTTTTCCTGTGTAAAAGCTTCAAATGCTTCATGGTTTTTGTCGTTTTGCCGACTGGTACTCATATCTTCTCCTGTAGCAGCGCTGCCGTAATGCCATTGGCTAAAAGTATACCACATTAAACAAATAAGATTCAATAAAGCGCATCCAGCACATACTGTGATATTGCCAGTATGTGAGGCTTTTTTGATGTATATGTCAGCAGCATTTTTTGCAGACCCCCCTGGGGATGGCTCTCATTATCCTTTGCAGTGTCATGGGCAGGAAGGGGAGGAAGCTTTTTCAGCTCGCGTGTGAATTGTCTGAAAGAGTAGATCCTGTATTTCTGCAGACCTTTTTCCTCGGCCAGTATTTCCATTAACTTTATCAGGATAGTGTCATATCCGGCCTCTTCTTCAAGGCCCAGGAGATGTGATATACGGGGAAGAGTTGTTTCGAGAAGAAGGCGCGAGGTGCAGTCAGAGGGCGACGAGGGTGATGAGGCCGGGTCAGTGATATCCATAAGGCCTTTGATCGTCTTCTGATTAAATCTGAGAAGCATGGCAGCGGCATCTTTCTCAATGAAGGGCTTTATATAATATTTATAACCCGTAAGCCCGCTTATATTGCGGATAGCGTCGTAATACCCCATATTAAGGCTCCTGGAGATCTGCTCGCGGCTGAAGTCAAGAACCTTGCCGGGAGGCTCAGAGGGCTTTATATTGGTTACGTGTAGATCCTTGCGTTTAACATCCTGGACTATGCCAAATGCGAGTGTCCTGACCGCGATAATATCTTTATACCCCTTGCTTGCGATAAGGTTGATAGGGCAGTTGTCGTAAAATCCGCCGTCGATATAATACTTGTTTTCAATTTTTTTCAGGCCGAAAATCGGAAGATTTGCACTGGCGAGGAGATAGTCGATGATCTTGCCGGCCGGAATATCTTCCTTGAACAACTCGACGGGCTTGAAGTCAGATACAGAGACAGTCACCAGACCGAAATCAGTGCGGGATCTGCGAAGTCTGTCCTCATTAATGAGACCGCCTATGATGCTGCGGATTTTGTTTGTATCTATGCCCTTATTCTCGATGATCTTCTTTGCCTGAGATGCAAAATGCATGATCGCTTCTTTGTCAATATCTCTGCTGACCAGCTTGCGGTATTGCTCTGAATCAATATCAAAGAGCATGGAGGGTTCAACCTTTTCCCACAGTCTGTATGCCTTGTCGAAGTCACCCTGGGCAACGGCAGCGCCGTTGAGGGCGCCGATGGAAGTCCCTGTTATGCCTCCGAATTTGTAGCCTTTTTCGAGGAAGGCTTTTATTACGCCCATATGGTAGGCGCCTTTGGCTCCGCCGCCTTCAAGCGCCAGGCCGAAGCCTTTGGCTCCGCTGCTTTCAAGAGCCAGGCCGAAGCCTTTGGCTCTGCTGCCTTCCGGACTGGTATAGAGGGACTGTTCATCTGTATACTTGTCTGCATTATTTATTATTGTTCCTGTTTTTGAGCGTTTATGCTTTTTCATTATTGTATTGTCATTTCTCATATTCCGCTTCTTATATGCCGCTGCTCATATGCAGCTTCTTATATATCGCTTCTTATATGCCGCTGCTGATTTGCAGCTC
>JAQUNY010000120.1 GCA_028717405.1 Eubacteriales bacterium | reverse complement strand
ACTCAGATGAGAAACCTGGAAAAGGCTTTTGGATGTGAAATCATGGACAGGACAGCGCTGATACTGGAAATATTCCTGAGACGCGCAAGGACAAGAGAGGCAAAGCTGCAGGTTGAGGCGGCAAGGCTTCAGTATGCCCTCCCAAGACTGACAGGATCCAGCAGTTATCTCGGAAGGCAAAGCGGAGGAGTTGGTACCTGGAATAAAGGCCTCGGAGAACAGAAGCTTGAACTTGACAGGCGCAGGATCGAAGCCAGGATCGCAGAATTGAATAAGAAGCTCAGCACAATCGGGAAAGAAAAAGACACGCAGAGAAAAAAAAGAAATAAGGCGGGTATTCCGATCGTCGCACTGGCCGGGTATACCAATGCGGGAAAATCCACTCTTATGAATGCAATTTCTGCATTAGCGGGAAAATCTGATGAGAAAAAGGTATATGCAGATAATCTGCTTTTTGCCACACTGGAAACTTCAGTCAGGAGCATACCACTACCTGACGGGAAATCCTTCCTGCTTTCGGATACTGTAGGTTTCATCAATAAATTGCCGCACAGCCTGGTTGAGGCTTTCCGCTCTACGCTGAAGGAGGTCGCGGATGCCGACTTGCTGCTGCATGTGGCAGACATATCCGATCCCGACTATGAAAATCAGATAAAAGTGACAAGCGACACACTAAACAGCATAGGAGCCGGAGATATACCTGTAATACAAATATTTAACAAGGCTGATCTGGCCGGCATAAAATATCCATATGTCAAGGGTGACAGTATTTTTATGTCTGCGGCTGAAAACGCAGGTATTTGTGAGCTGCTTGAGATGATCAACAAACGCCTGTCCGGAAGGCTTAAGAAATGCCGCATGCTTATACCATACGACCGAAGTGCTGTTGCAGCCTATCTGCAGAGTGCCGCGGAAATATTCGACATGGAATACAAGCCTGAAGGGATTGCCATGATGCTGAACTGCAGTCCCGGAGATCGAGGTAAATATAAAGAATTTATTGTAAATAAGGAATCCTGAAAAATCATTATATAATTAAATAGCGGGCAAGACAAGGCCGTATTTCTGAAATAAACGCGAACATAATATTGGAATTGATACAATACCATGGCAAATGTATGCTGTAGCTTAAGGTGGGCTATCAGGTTTCTGTATAAAAAGAAGGGCGGCATATAAAAATGATCCTTAAAACAAAAAACGGCTATATCAATATTTCAGACACCACAGGAAGCATAATCGAAATAAACAGAGGCGGGAAGAAGCATTCATCAGATGACAGCGTTGCGGTACCCTTATTTCAGCTGCGGTTGATGGATGAGGGAGGTGGTTTTTTAACTGCCGATTCATTTGCCGCGCGCAAGATCAGTATTTCAGGCGGGGGGAAAGACCCTGCAACACTGCTGTTTGAAGATTTTGAAAATTTGCCGGGATTAAGCCTCGAAGCCGAGATCTGTGCTTTTTACGACAAAGACAGCATAGAGTGGGGAATGAGGTTTTTCAACAATACACATTACTATATTGAAAATATTGATTATCCCTGCGTACAGGTCCCACGGGACCTGGGTGGCGACAAGGAAACGAACGGGAGCGGTTCCTCGATTTTCTGGCCTAAGTCGGAAGGCTGTATCATCTCGGATATCAGCCGCGTCGACAGGAGTAAGGTCGATGGGAGCAGCAACAAAGCCCTAAGGGCATCTCTCAGCAACATGTATCCCGGGATGGTAACGATGCAGTTCATGGCATATTACGGCGGAGGAAAGGGCCTTTATTTCGCTGCGCATGACACCGGCGGGGTGCCTAAGCTCATACAATGTTACAGTGAAAAAGAGGGCATCAGGCTAAGCTTCAGGGCCTTCTGCTGTGTGCCGCCCAAAGATAAGACAGGGGATGAGACAGGTGACGGTTCTGTGTCTCACAAGACAGGGGACGGTTCTGTGTCTTGCCTGGGCAACAACAAAGTTGCCAGCGCCGGAGCCAATGAGACACAGAACCGTCCCCTGTCTCATGACAAAGTCGCCAGCGCCGGGGCTAATGAGACACAGAACCGTCCCCTGTCTCATCATCAGGCTTCCACCCATCATGACCTGGGATATAAAATGGTTACCCGGTTTTTTGAAGGTGACTGGATGGACGCCGCTTCAATATACAGGGAGTTTGTGGAGACATCCGGGTTTGATCTTCCCCCAAAGGTGGTTTTCAATAATGACCTGCCCGGGTGGCATGGCGAATCGCCTATTGTGGTGATTTATCCGCCCAGAAGCATAAGAGGAACAGGATATCTCGGACCAAATGAATTTTTCCCATATAAAAATGCATTAAAATATATTGACGACCTGGCCGAAGCGTTCGACTCAAAAATCCTTGTGCTGCTCACGTATTGGGAAGGCAGCGCGCCCTGGGCGCCGCCTTACATCTGGCCTCCTTACGGAGGAGAAGACGATTTTAAGGATTTTGTCAAAGTGATGCATGACAGAGGTCATTATGTGGGAGTTTATGGCAGCGGATTGCATTGGACAGACAAATCACTGCTTGTCCCGGAATTCGACATGGGAAAATTCAGGCTGGAAAAAGGCCTCAATTCAAGCATGTGCGCAGCACCCGACGAGGAACTTTTTCAGGGGGTCTGCGAAACGATAAGGACCGGGCATAATATGTGCGTTGCCTGCAAACCGACCTGTGATATTGCGATGGAACAGTTTGCAGGCATACTGTCATCCGGTGTTGACTTTATACAGTATTTTGACCAGAACATGGGCGGCAGGCCATATATTTGCTACAGCAACACTCACGGCCATCCAAAAGCCTTTGGAGCATGGTCTACAGCCGGGATCAATAAGCTCTATGACAGGATGGCGGAGATGATCAGGGAGACAGGCAGGCAAAGCGTCATTGGCTGCGAGAGCGCACCAGCCGACTGCTTTATAAAGGGGCTGCCGTTCAATGACCTGAGATACTATCTTGCGGCAGGCAGCACAAAATTTGTGCCTGCATTTTCTTTCGTATTTCACGAGTATTCCGTTAATTTTATGGGGAACCAGGCAGGCTTCAGCACGCGACAATTCCCGCACAAAGATAATCCTGACTCGCTTGCTTTCTGCATAGCCTATTCATTCATTGCCGGCAATCTGCTGACAGCAGTTATAAAATCAGGCGGCGAAATACACTGGGAGTGGGGGATGTCCTGGCTTGAACCCGGACCGCGGCAGAAGGACCCGGTCAGGCTTTTCAGGAATCTTAATGCAATGCGCACAGGTGCCGGAAAAAATTATCTGCATTTTGGACGGATGGAAAAACCGGCCTGTGTTTATGTAAAGAGTGAGGAAGGCTTTACTCCCATTAAGGAGAGCTTCGCTCTGCGCCGGGCTGATGGTTCTGAAATAAGTTATACGCCGGTCCTTTACTCAAAATGGGTTGCGCCCAATGGGACTTGCGCCCAGATATTCGCAAATTTCCTTTCAGAGCCGGTGACCATATACCTTGAGGGAAAGGTTATAAGGACCTTTGACCAGACCGGCAGCGAAGCAGGCATGACATTCGAAAATGGCATGACGGGAATTGTAATACCTCCTTTTGGGAGTGTTGGAGCCGAACTGTCCTGAACCGCAGCCCACATCACGTGCTTTGTACCTGCATCCTGCCATCCTTTGTCATTCGCCGGACAATTTCTGTTTAGCAACTGCCAAAGGCATCGATGGATCGGGAAGGTATCTCGAGACAAGCTCTTCGAATTCGCTGCGCGAATTTATTCCCAGGGCACTGTAGATATGCCCGATATGATAACGGAGTGTACTATCCGAGATATATAGTGCTTCGGCTATCCGCGGATATGAAAGATCAGTCGAAAGAACAGATATGATTTTAAGGTCTATTTCGTCACTGTTCATAAGAAAATTTTCGAGGGCGAAAATCTGCATCATTTCGTAATCGGCAGAAAATACCGAATTGCCTGTTTTATCTTTATAGGGACCGTAGCTTTCTTCTGTGATACATTTTCCCTCCCTGCAGGAAAACGAAGAGGCTGAATCCCTGCTGCGGCCTGAAGCGGATTTTGCATTTCTGAACAAAGCGGGGGCCTTCTCCATCAGGTTGATATAATATGGTGAGCCGCTTCCCGGCGCCTTGTCTGCCGGAAGATATGCAGGTTTATTTTCGGTGCTGCCGCGTACGATTATATTTGAAGCAAGAGTTGTGGCACTTGACAGGATCATTGGATTCTTTATGAGAAATGCCGCTGTTTTTGCAGCCTGTTTCCCAAGCTCGTTGAAGTTGAGGGTCGACGTTGTGAGAGAGGGAGAGGAGCAGCGCCCCAGAAAAGTGTTGCCAAAGCCTGTAAGGTAGATATCTTCAGGTATCCTGATGCCAAGTTCACGGGCTTTGTACATGAAATACACTGCGAACAGGTCGTTGTTGCACATCAGGGCGTTATAGTTCTTTCCCTTCATTTCCGATGCAAAGCATTCAACACAGGATTTCACACTGCTGGTGCAGGCATAAATATCATCGTCGCTCAGATATAAGCCAAAATGCCTCATTGTCCCGAAAAGCCCTTCATAACGATGGATGTCGGCTGATGAACAGGGATCCATACCGATAAAGGCTATCCTGCTCCGGCCGCACGAAATAAGGTATCTGGCAAGGTCAGAGGTCGAATAGCGCCTGTTCAGCGTTACATTGCTTATCAGACCTGTCGGGTTCACAGGTTCGGAAGAGGCCAGGACTACCCTCGCCCCACGCAGTTGCAGAGTTTCTGTGGCTTTACTCATCCAGCCGGCGGTAACACCGACGACTATGGAGATAGAAGTCTCATGGGAAGGCCGGATTTTTTGGCCGGAAGAAGAGACTTCATCAATATTGGAAGCGGAAGCATCAGCAACAGTTGCCGCTGCGGCGCCGAAGGTGGCAGCCTTAGCTGCAGTAGTTCCGGAGGTGGCTGATGATGAAAGATTATTTTCAGGGGAACCATACTCAAACAAAGGCGAAAGCCTGTTGTGAAGAAGCTCTGCTTCAAGTCCTGACATTGTATCTTTCCACCATGGGGTAGGCGCATATGAAGGTTCCACATACACTTTTATTCCCGGGTAATCCATTTAAAATCCTTTCGCATTGCTTTGCAGATATTTTTCAGGGCTCATGCCAAAAAACCGCCTGAATGACGAAGAAAAATAATTAACTGTCTTAAAGCCGGTAGCATGAGCAATTTCTGTAATGGTCATATTAGTTGTGTGCATGAGGTCAAGAGCTTTTCTGAAGCGGCATTCCACCAGGTATTTATGAAGAGAGAGACCGGTGAATTTTACCATCATCCTGTTTGCATAAACAGGATGATAATTGAATGCTTCACTGATTTTACTGTTGTTAATAGGCTTATGAAGGTTGTCATCAATATAGTCACAGATGTTTTCCACAATCGTATTATCTTCATTAGTGCTGTTCGGCGAGGAAGCCAGTCTTGCTATCAAAGCGAGCAGGTAAAGTAAAATCCCCCGCATTACCAGAACATAGTTATGATTTTT
>JAQUNY010000119.1 GCA_028717405.1 Eubacteriales bacterium | reverse complement strand
TCGCCACTTCTTTAAAAAGTGCCTCCCCTGCTTCGCCAAAGAAATCGTCGAGTTCCCTCTCTTCCTTACACTGTTTACTTTTCAAGGTCCATGCCGCCTCCCTCAAGAGGACAGCTCATTCATATTAGCACGCCTGTATATTCAATGTCAACTGCTTTTAAAACTTTTTTCAAGAATTTTTTATTGCTTTTTTTGGGGTTCATTTGAAGTCCATTTAAAGTTAGTTTGGAATAAATTTGGAATTAATTTGAAGCTAATTTAAAGCTAATTTGAAGCTAATTTGAAATCAATCTGAAGTTTATCCGGAGTTTATTCACAGCTTTCCACCAAATACGCACGCTAATAAAAATACTAAATAATGTTAAATTATGTTAAATATAAAAGCTGAATCCGACGCCCCATATTCATTTAACGCTTTATTTAAGCCTTTATTACTTAAATTAAATATTCCAATTTTCGTTATTTTTACGTAATCAGCTATTGATATTTAAGCTGACTCTGCTATAATTATCTGAGTTGTTACGCAGTGCCTGCTTTAAATGCCGCATACATCTCATGCATTACAGGCGCAGCATTTGGATACACCGGATGAACTATAAAGGAGGTTGATATGAAAAGCGACAGAGTAACAATAATCGATATCGCCGAAGCACTCGGGACATCCTCGGTCTCCGTCAGCAGGGCTCTCTCCGGTCAGACCGGCGTAAGTCCCGATTTGCGAGACCGAATAATCAGGAAAGCCAGCGAACTGGGATATAAAAAGCTGAGGAAGCCAGGTCGTCCCAGTATTCTTGTACTCCATAAAACTCCTTACGAAAAAGAACATCCCAATTTCAGCTCAAAAGCACAAGGCCTTGAAAAAGCCCTCCAAAATGCCGACATGGACTATAGCATGGAATTCATCGAGAAAATTAATCTTGACACTCTTTCCCTTCCTTTTAATATCAGCAAGGGGACAGCCTTTGACGGGGTTATTCTGATAGGACGCTTTCCCTCCGCATATGCCGATTTCATCAGTGCCAGGATACCGAATGTGATATTTTATACAGGCTATACCCCAGCCCACAGCTACGATTGTGTCTGGTACAACTTCAACCGCGCCGGTTACATGCAATGCCGCCACCTCATAAACCACGGCCATAAAGATATAGCCTTTGCAGGCGACAACACCTCCTACAAAAACAGAGAAAAGCTGCTGGGTATAACAACCGCACTTGAAGGCAGCGGCCTGCCTCTCAGGCAGGAATACCTCATTGATCCTGCGGCCTCCTCTGCTCCCGGCGACATCCTCGACTCGCTTAAAAGGACCTTCCGTATCCCTACCGCCATCATCTGCGAGCACGACCATACCGCCGTATCACTTATTCGCCTGCTGCATGACAAAAAGCTGAAAGTACCCGGTGATATTTCTATAATAGGATATGGGAACTCAGAAATATCGGCCATCTCCATTCCGTCTCTGACGACTGTAGATCCTGATATCGAGTATGCGTGTGAAGCTGTAGCCGCACTCCTTGAAAGGAAGATAAGCCGCCCCGGCAAACCCGCCGAGAACATAATGATCTCAGGCAAAATAATTGAGAGGGAATCAGTTCGGGCCCTTTGCCCGGCAATAATAAAATCCATAAAATAAACTGCAGTGATAAGCCGCAGCTTTTGCCGCAGATATAAATTACAGTTAGAGGTGCAAGTAATATTGAAAAAAAATATACTGACAGAGTTTTTCAGAAGCAAGGCCCCCTCCTATATTTTCGGAATAATCATAATGTTTATGTCCTCATATATACCGACTCTATATCCGGCTGTACTGGGCAACACAATAGACATAATGAAAGAAGAGGGTTTCAGCGCAACCGATGTTCACCGGAATATAGTATACATCCTGATTATTACGATACTTTCTTTTATACTGACAATGATTTGGCGAAATATAGTCATGGGCAACTCCAGGAAGTTGGAGTGCTACCTTCGCGAAAACCTTTTAAAACACTTTCAGAAACTTCCGGTCGAATTTTACAGCAGGCGCAAAACCGGAGATCTGATAGCCTACGCCATCAATGATATTTCAGCAGTCAGGATCGCTTTCGGTCCGGCTATCACGATGTCAATGCGGAGCCTTGTTATTTGTTTTGCTTCGATCTTTTTTATGATCACATCTGTTGATTACCGCCTTACTCTTTTAGTTCTGGTCCCTCTCCCCCTGGTTATATACATCATGCTGAAAATCGGCAGCCTTGTGAAAGCCAGATTCAGAACAGTCCAGGAGATGTTTTCAGCGGTTTCAGACCGCGTACAGGAAAACATATATGGTATCAGGGTCATTAAATCCTACGTTCAGGAAGACAAGGAAATCGCAAATTTCGAGAAATTGAATAAAGATATGATGGACGCCAATGTCCGTATGGTCAGGACTTCATCGTATCTGTCGCCTTCAATCGAGCTCTGCTTCAGCCTCAGTTTTGCGGTAAGCCTGATATACGGCGGCAGCATGGTTTCAAACGGTACCATTTCGCTTGGTGATTTTATTGCCTTCAATACTTATCTTGCTATGATACTTGCCCCCATAGTCTCCATAGGCAGAGTCATAAATAATATACAGCGAGGCCTTGCCTCATATACGCGACTTAACGAAATATTCAGCGAACCTGAGGGAATAACCTCCGGCAGCTATAACTCAGCTGCAAACAGCGATAGTGCCCCGGGCTCCGAATATCTGCCCGCTTCGCCTGCGTCCAACGCAACGTCCGCATCCCCCGCAACGTCTGCATCCCCCGCATCCCCCGCAACGCCTGCATCGCCGTCAACAGGCGAAATCGAGTTCAGGGACCTGAGCTTTTCCTATCCCGGATCAAACGGGCCCGCACTCCGCAATATCAGCTTCAGGGTCGGCAAAGGCCAGTCGCTCGGCATAGTCGGCAAAACAGGTTCAGGTAAAACTACGCTGACATCATTGCTGCTGCGTTTATACAATGTTGAACCCGGCAGTATTTATCTCGACGGCCTCGACATCAATAATTATTCCATCGAATATGTCCGCGAAAACATTGGTTTTGTCCCGCAGGATATCTTTCTTTTTTCTGCTACTGTGAAAGATAATATCGCGTTTTTTAAAAGCATTTACTCAGACAGCGACGTTGAAAGGGCAGCCCGCAACAGCTGCATTTACAGGAGTATAGCCGGCCTGCCCGAGGGGTTTGAATCAGTTCTCGGAGAGCGCGGCATAAACCTGTCCGGCGGCCAGAAACAGCGCATGACGATAGCGCGCGCCATCATCAAAGATCCTCCGATACTGATACTTGACGACGCCCTTTCGTCCGTTGACACGGAAACCGAATCACACATACTTGATATCATCAGAGATCTTAGAAAAGACAAAACCACAATAATCATTGCCCACAGGATCTCTACAGTCGAAAAATCAGACATGATCATTGTACTTGAAAACGGCAGTGTCAGCGAGATAGGCACCCATAAGGATTTAATGCTAAGGAAAGGCTTATACCATGAAATCTGCACCGAACAGGCCAAAGACAGAAGAAAAATATAAATTAACAGACAAATCTCTGAAAAGCCATTATATGAAAAGACTGCTCAAGCTGTCATTGCAGTGTAAAAAATATTTTTTCGCCGCAATACTATGTGTCCTTCTTGTAAACATAGTACAGCTTGTAAAACCATATGTTCTGAAAATTGTGATCGACGATTTTCTGATAGCCGGGAAACCGCAAACCGGCCTTTACTCAATTACAGGGCTTGGTATCATTTATTTTGTCATTTCATTAATGAGCAGTTTTTTCTCGTATACACAGGTTAATCTAATAAACAAAGCCGGTCAGACTATTATCATGGGCGTCCGGAGCAGGGTATTCAAGGCGATACAGCTTCTTCCCCTGTCATTTCTTGACAAAACATCCTCAGGCCGTCTTATTACTCGTGCCACCAATGATGTGGGAGAATTGAATGAATTATATACCGATATCATAATCAACCTGATAAAGGATTTCGTCCTCCTTATTGGTATAGTATCAGCCATGTTCATAATGGATGTGCAGCTCACGCTGATCTCATTCCTTGTTATACCGGTTATGGCCTTTATCGTGGTATTTCTGAAAAATAAAATCAAAGCCAATTTCTATAATATGAAACATTTCATCGGCCGCATAAACGGATTTATGGCTGAAAACATCTCCGGGATGAAAACTGTGCAGATATTCAGGGGTGAAAAGGAAAAAGAAAAGGAATTCACAAAGCTGAACGACGATTACATGAAAACAACGCTGATACAAATAAGGCTGCACAGTCTGCTGAAGCCGGCTTCTGAACTGTTTCAGAACCTTGCTGTAGCGATCCTCATATGGTATGGCATGAACAAGATAGCAGGTCACTCGCTTCAGATAGGCGTCCTTTTCGCTTTCACAACTTATATCAAACAATTTTTCAACCCTATATCAGACCTTGCAGAAAAATATACAAGTATCCAGTCGTCACTGGTTTCAGCCGACAGGATTTTTGAGCTGCTCGATCAGGTCGAAATTTTTGAGGATCTGGATAAAGGCGAGGGATTTGACAGGATAAAGGGAGATATAGAATTTCAGAATGTTTGGTTCGCTTACAATGAAAACAACTGGGTACTCAGAGACGTCAGTTTCAGGATACCCGCCGGGAGCACCGCCGCCTTCGTCGGAGAGACAGGTGCCGGAAAGACGACAATAATCAGCCTGGTGAATGGTTTTTACAAGGTCAGCAAAGGCAGGATCCTGATAGACGGAAAGGATATCAATACTCTGAAGCTGCGCGACCTTCGCAGAAATATCGCAGTAGTGTTACAGGATGTGTTTCTTTTTTCCGGCACTATCAGAAGTAATATCACCTTGAACAATAATATCGATGATACAAAAATCAGGGAATCATTGAATTTATCCTGTGCGGACACCTTTGTCGATGAACTGCCGGGAGGTTTGGATGAGCCTGTAATGGAGCGCGGCAACACTTTCTCCTCAGGGCAGCGGCAGCTGCTTGCTTTCGCCAGGGCCCTCGCTCAGGATCCCTCAGTAATAGTACTCGATGAAGCTACGGCAAATATTGATACTCATACGGAAAAACTGATCCAGAAGGCAATAGAGAATTCATCCAAAGGCAAGACAACTCTGGTAATAGCCCACAGGCTGTCGACAATAAGGAATTCTGATGCTATATTTGTAATGAAGGACGGGGAGGTAGCAGAATCAGGTAAACATGCTGAGCTTGCTGCAGCCGGCGGCTATTACAGCGAAATTTTGAATAACAACTGAAAGAAGTTAAATTTATATATGAAGCAATTTAAGGTGGGAAGAGAATACAGCGGTTTACGCCTGGAGGAATCTGTCAGGGCACATTTTCCCCTGATGGCAAGAGGTGTGCTTGAAAAAGCTTTCAGGAAAAGAGACATCAGAGTCAATGGTATAAGGGAGGGCAAGGACCATATCCTTGCTTCGGGTGATACCGTAAGTGTATATGTGGTTGATGAGCTCCTTGACAACAAGCCATCTCCGCGG
>JAQUNY010000118.1 GCA_028717405.1 Eubacteriales bacterium | reverse complement strand
ACCGGCTTAACCGGCTTAGAAAGCTTAAACTGACCTGAATTACTGATCCGGTCCGTGTTTATTGACGGCCGGGGTAGCGGTGGGTGGTGCTTATTGACAGCCGGGGTGGCAGTGGGTGGTGATCATTGGCTGCCGCAGTACTGGCGTACGGTGATCATATCAGTTGCCCGGGGCGGAGATGCTTTTAGTCCTGAGAGCCTTAAACCGGCCTGTGACAGCATATTCAGACGGGGAAGATGGGATCAGGATTGTTTCGCCCCCGGACACATCGACCCGGGTGTTATCCTGAGTGATCAGTGCGTCTCCTTCAAGAAATATCCAGATTTCAAATGGACGTTTACAGCGGCAGCTGCTACCGCAGCCGCAATTACTGTGACTGTTGCTTCTGTTGATGCTGCTGCTGTTGTTGCCGTTGACGTTGATGTTACCGTTGCTGTTGTGATGGCTATAGCGCAGTTCACCGTCAACTTCAAATAATTCGGCGGTGAAATAGCTGTTAGCCGTGAAGTCCGTCTTATACGAAGGTTTTGAACCGCTATTTGCCACGCGCGGGCTTGAAAGGACTTGTCTGATCCCTTTTACTTTGCCGGCTGGCAGGTCTGCACGGGAGCTGTTACCTGCAGCAGCGGAGCCACTCCGGAATATTACATCCATGGCTTTGTCTGTATGAAGCTCCCTCGAGCGGCCGCAACTGTCTTTTCTGCCATAGTCGAATATCCTGTATGTTATATTTGAGTTTTGCTGGATCTCAGCCACCATTATGCCCTTTCCGATGGCGTGGATCGTCCCCGAGGGAATGTTGATCATATCTCCGGCAGCCACGCTGAGATATTCGACCTGCCCCGGCCAGGATCGGTCCTCCAGCGAGTGCAGCAGCGAAGAACGCGTAACGCCGGGTTTCAGGCCGCAGATTATTTTCGCACCGGGAGCAGCATCAAGGATATACCACATTTCATTTTTGCCGGATTCGCCGTTCTCAAATGACGCGGCATAATCGTTATCAGGATGGACCTGGATCGAAAGGTCGTCATTTGCGTCAATAAACTTGACCAGAAGCGGAAAAGAGGAAATTATGTCTCTGCCAGGGAGAAAGCTTTTGCCGAGAAGTGCGGCAGGCTCAGAGAGTATAAGATTTTTAAGAGGCAGATCTTTATATATGCCGTTGGCTATTATGCTCATTCCATCCGGACGACATGCGGCCTCCCAACTCTCGGCCACGTTTCCGGCAGCCGGGAGCTTCTTGCCGATTTTTTCAAGATTACGGCCTCCCCACAGGTATTCCTTATATAAAGGCTCAAATTTCAATGGATACATTACAGGTTCTCCTCATCATCCTCTGCATCAATGTCCTGCTTTGGCGGTAGTGTTTCTGGCGGGCATTTGTTTTATATTGTGATTCTAACACAAATGCAGTCTTAATATAAAATACATGTTAATAGAAATCTGTCTATTAATCCTACAAATTAGTATTGACATGTGGCAGCGCCGAGGTTATAATGTAAATAATTAACATAAATGGAGCTTAATATGGCAAGAATCAGTTTTATGCTTGCAGATGAAGATGAGAAGTATATAAACAGCCTGTATTACTACATAAAAGATAAATATGCCGGCGTGCTGCATGTCAGGATCCTGAAAAGGGAACAGGAGAAAGGCGGAGGCAGCGAAATCACAAACGAAACAGGTATAGCCGCTCAGTCGGGAGGCATATTGCTGACCGGTAAAAGCCGGTGGGAGAAAATCAGAGACAGCAGATTCCCTGCATATGTAGTAATACTGGGCGACCGGGATGGTGAGGATCTGTATGAAGGAAACCCGTGTGTGTTCAGATATCAGCCTGCGGGTAAGATAATAGACCAGTGTTTTGATTTATACAGAGGAAGGTTCACAATGAGAAATAAAGTCTGCAAAAAGACAGACCGGAATGGAGAAGAAAATGCTGAAATTGTTGCAGCAGAGGGCGCAGCGGACGGAATGGCCAGGGAGGGAAGCAGCTTTTATTCCACTGTTGGGAATAGATCAGCTGACAGTACAGTAAGAACTGTGGCATCTGCCCGTGAGACTGCAATAGTATCTGCTTTATCTCCATCCGGGGGCAGCGGCAGGACGCTTATACTGTACACATGTGCCGGAATACTTGGCGAAGCGGGATTCAGGACATTGTTCATCAGCCTTGAAAACATACCAACTCTGGAGTTTTATACAGGGGATTGCGGGAAAGGATACGGCTTTTCCGAAGTGATCCTCGGTATGAAAAAGAAAGACCGCAACATACCGCTTTTGATAGACAGATACAGCGAACAGGTAACCGAACACCTCGATGTTATACATTCGGCTGAATGTCCTTATGATCTGAACGAATTCAATGCAGCTGAGATAAGGGAACTGCTTTGGGGCATAAGACAGAGCTGCGGATATGATTTTGTGCTGATTGACAACGACCATTCCCTGTCGCCTGCAAATGTGGCTATTCTTGAAGCAAGCAGTATGATATTCAACATATTCGGAGGCGCGGCTTCTGAAAAATTCAGGCATGAAAAGATGATGAAGCATCTCAGGATGGCCGGAGAAGATAAATTTGCCAGGATCTGCGGCAGAATGATCACTATACAGAATAAGTGTGCGAAGGAATCATGGCCGGAGGAGTTGTCTGAATTCGGCGAGGGCACAGCGGCTTACATCCTGCCATTTGATAAAGAAATCCTTATGGAAGGCGGTGAGGGTTCCTGCCATGGCATTGATACAGGCTGCAGGATGGCAATGATGCTGAAACATATTTTGGAGGAGTGCGGAATAGATATGTCTGAAGTAACAAGGACACAGGAAGAACAGTCGTGCAGTGTGGGAGAAGGAGATATTTAATATGGGGAGAAGGAATCTGCAATAAGGGAGTCTGTAATAAAGGTAAGACTGAAGCTCATGATGGGAGGGATGAGCAATATCCGGCGGGAATATATTCCAGGATAGCCTGTTCAATGAGATACGCGAAGAAGTAAACGAAAAAATAGATATTTCGAGGGATTATTCGGACGGGGAGATATACTCTCTCATTGAAGACATTGTAATCACGAGAAGCCGCGGCTCTTATCTGAGTATAAGCAGAAAAAACGAAATAATCGGCACTATTTTCAACTCGAGAAGAAAACTTGACGTACTGCAGCAGCTCGTGGATGACAAGGCAATAACAGAGATAATGGTTATTGGGCATGACAGGATATTTGTCGAGAGGGCAGGAAGAATAGTAAAAACGAAGATAAGGTTTGAAAATGAGGAAAGGCTTTTCAACCTTATACAGAATATAGTGTCCGGAGTAAACAGGCTGGTAAATGAAGCGTCGCCCATTGTTGACTCAAGACTCAAGGATGGATCCAGGGTGAGTATTGTCCTGCCTCCGGCAGCACTGGATGGCCCTGTTGTTACGATAAGAAAATTTCCCGACAAGCCGTATAGCATTGAAAAGCTTATGGCAAGGGGGGCGCTGTCTCCCGAAGCATGTGGCTTCCTGCGCACTGCTGTTATGGCGAAATACAATATTTTCATCTGCGGGGGAACGGGCAGCGGTAAAACGACCGTTCTCAACGCTTTGGCAGGATTCATCCCCGAGAGTGAAAGGATAATTACAATAGAGGACTCGGCGGAATTAAAAATCGCCGGCAAAGAAAACCTGGTCAGGCTGGAAACAAGAAACGCCAATACCGAAGGTATAGGTGAAATCAGTATGCGGGAGCTGATAAGGGCGTCGCTCAGGATGAGGCCGGACAGGATAATTGTAGGAGAGGTCAGGGGAGCTGAGGCGCTTGATATGCTTCAGGCTATGAACACAGGGCATGATGGTTCAATATCGACCGGGCATGCCAACTCAACGGCAGATATGCTTGGAAGGCTTGAAACCATGGTGCTTTGCGGGGCGATGCTGCCTCTTGAGGCAATCAGGCAGCAGATTGCCTCGGCCATAGATATTATGATTTTTTTGGGGAGGATGAGGGATATGGAAAGAAGAATGCTGGAGATATCGGAAATCACCGGTTGTGTGAATGGTGTGATAAAGCTGAATCCTCTGTATTTATTCAATGAAAATAAAAATTGCGGCAGCTCTGAGAGAGTAGAAGGAAAGCTCGCCTGGACAGGAAACATTCTGGAGAATACCGGGAAACTGCATATGGCGGGGATGAAAGCGGTTTATGAAGGTGAGGTAAAAGGCAATGTTTACACGGATGATGGGTGAAAAAGCAAATAGAAAAAGGACATTCCGCATACGATCCGAAAGTACGGATTACAGCACATACAGGATGAGCCCGGCGGAAAGATTAAAATATATCTTCACAGCAGTGGCAGTGATATTCCCCGTGACATATCTCTTTTACAGGAGAGCCGGGATATGTCTGGCTTTGTGCTGTGTTTCACTGCTATACCCTTCTGTCAGAAGGAAAGGCATTATCGCCAAAAGAAAAAAGCAGCTGCTTCACCAATTCAGGGATATGCTTTATTCCATATCTTCATCACTTTCAGCAGGCAGATCGGCAGAAAATTCCTTTAAAGCAGCTGCGGGCGACCTTGCGCTGATTTATTCGGGAGAGGAGGCTTACATGATCAAAGAGTTGAAAACAATCAATATCAGGATCAGAATGAATGAGCCTCTGGCCGAAGTGCTTGAGGATTTTGCTGTGAGGGCAGGTCTTGAGGATATAAAAGATTTTGCGGGTGTTTTTTCGCTGTGCCGCCAGACCGGGGGAAACCTTGCTGAAGCTGTAAGAAACACAGCGTCAGTTATTACGCAGAAGATAGATATCCGGGGAGAGATTGATGTGATAATTGCCGAACAGAGGCTGAACCAGCGGATATTAAGCATAATGCCTTTCGGACTGATGGTGATGATAGTGCTGGGATCGCCGGATTATGCGGCTCCGCTTTATACGCCCGTTGGGAATGCTGTAATGACAATCGTTCTTATCCTGATAACGGCTGCAAATTTTATCGGCAAAAAGATAACGGAGATCAATGTATGAAAGGAGGAAGAAGGCATGCCGGGATTGATTTTCAGGCAAGCTGAAACAGCTTGGTAATACTGGCATTCACCTTAATAGCGCTGCTTCTGCGACTGTTTTCAAAAGGGCAGTTTTCTGAAGAAAAGGCATATATATCAGGCAAAAACCGAAACATCAGGCCGCCGGTTATTTTGCTTCTGAAATGGAATGCCACTGTGGTGGGACTAAAGGCTTTAAGTATCTTCAGACACAGGTATGCCTCGGGGTATGAGAGAAAGATCGAATCAACCTACTGCAGACTGGAGGAAAGGGATCCTCATGCGGCAATGAGAGCCCATATCGCAGCAGTGACGATGGGGCTTTATGTAACAGCAGCCTTTGCGTCATATGCGGCGGCTTCCGGAAGAGCTTCGCAGGAGCTCTTTATCGGATGTGTGATTTTTGCAATACTGATCATCTACCTGCCGGGTAAAAACCTTGAAAACAAAGTCATGAAAATGAGAGAAGATATGCAAAGGGACTTCCCGGTCTTTCTGAATAAGCTGGTCATAATGCTGAATGC
>JAQUNY010000117.1:3536-5584 GCA_028717405.1 Eubacteriales bacterium | reverse complement strand
AAGGTTCGAATGATGACTCCGGCGGCAGCGGGGAGAGCGGCTTATGACAGGGTTGCCGTAACGAATAAAAAACTCAGGATGCCGCATCCTGAGTTTTTTGGTGCCGAAGGTCGGACTTGAACCGACATGTACTTGCGTACGCTGGATTTTGAGTCCAGTGCGTCTGCCAATTTCACCACTTCGGCATTTATTGCACAAAAATCATACTAACACAGGAACTTCTAAAAATCAACAATACGCAATACGTAATACATAATCGTTATCAGGTAAGGTATTGGGGACATTTTCAGGCAGGTGCAGGCAAGTATATGAAGGATAAAATTTATAAGACATTTATTTTAATAATGTTTTTAATACCGGGGCTCATTATAGGGGCATGCCTGGGCTCGGTTACCGGAAGATATGGAGGAGCAGAAATGCCGGGAGTGGTGAACCCGGAAACAGAGCGGCACAACGAGCTCGCAGAGCTTATCCTGGCTGAGAAAGAAAAAAATACTGAGCTTAAATTGCTCTTAAAGGACCTGGAGAGAACAAAGGCAGATATAATTGAAGGAACAGGCACAGGGGAGGAGCTCCGCAAGGAGCTGTATAATGTAAAGCTTGCGGCAGGATTTACTGAAGCAGAAGGACCGGGCATAACAGTAAAGCTTGACGACGCAGATTACAGGAAAGGTATAAGCCCCGGATTTCTGGTTATCCATGACAGCGATGTCACCGCTGTGCTGAATGAGCTTAACAATGCAGGAGCACAGGCCTTATCTGTAAACAGTGAACGGATCATTGCCATCAGCGGGATTATTTGCACAGGGCCGACTATACGTATAAACAGGAGCAGATACGCTGTCCCTTATGTGATACATGCCATCGGAGAACCTGAAAAACTGCATTATCTGCTTGACAGGAGCAGGATAGTATCGCTTTTACGCAAATACGGTATCACCGTAGAGATCAATAAAGAAAAAGAGCTGCGCATGCCTTCTTACAGATATGGCATCAGCAGCCTTGTTACCGGTTTGGAGGTAGACACAAATTGATATCAGGGAAAAATATTTCTATAGCAGCTGTGCTGCTGATACTCGGAATAATGCTTTCATGGCAGTATAAAAGCCTGAACGAAAGGAAGGCTGTCATAGAATACGAAAACAAAAGGGAAGAGCAGCTTAAGGAGGAACTCCAGAATGAGAAGGCCAACAATGAGCTGCTTGCAATTCAGATAGAGAACCTCAGAGACGAAATAGGCCAATATCAGGCGGCACAGGGAGATATCGACCAGAATCTGGCGCTGCTTAATAAAGAGCTTGATTATGTGAAAATGATAGCAGGATTCTATCCGGTCAAAGGTAAGGGCGTAATTGTGACAATGGACAGCAAACCATCAGGGGAATACGGGAAAATGACTGAAAATGATGTGCTGAGAGTGATCAATGAAATGAGGGCGGCAGATATCCAGGCAATTTCTGTAAACGGGGAAAGGCTCATGGCGACAAGTGAAATCAAGGAAGCCGGCGGCTATTTCATCATAAACGGCAGGCAGGTTCTTCCACCCATAGAAATCAGGGCAATAGCCGACCCATCAAATGTGGAGTATGCACTGAATATGACAGGAGGTTTACTAAAAAGAATTGAGGCATATGTAGATGTCAGTATAAAAAAGTCTGACGAAGTTCTGATACCCGCTGTAAGGAATATCGGAACAGTAGTCAGGACAGACCTGATGATCCCGGTTCAATGAAGTCAACATCTGGTGTAATGGCAGTCTGTATATGTTATATTTAATGTGATGAGAAAATAATGCCCACCACCTCATAAAAAACACAGGGAGGTCCTTATTGAGCGAGATAAAAAAAGAAACAGACAGCATTAAAAGGATGAATGAAATAAACGAGACTGCTGATAAGCTTGACAACAAAAAAATCAAACTTGAGTCTCCCGAGAATCTGGCAGGAATTTTTGGCAGCATGGATGAAAACATAAGGATTATTGAAGAAGGGCTCAGGGTCAGAATAAGGTATACTGATGACGAAATCAGTATCGAAGGTGAAGCTGCA
>JAQUNY010000117.1:0-3436 GCA_028717405.1 Eubacteriales bacterium | reverse complement strand
CTGGACAACTCATTTATAATTCTCGACGAAGCACAGAATACCACTCATGAACAGATGAAAATGCTGCTCACCAGGATAGGTTTCGGGTCAAAGGCCGTAATAACGGGAGATGTGACACAGACAGACCTCCCCGGAGAGAAGAAAAGCGGTTTAAAGGAAGCTGTCAGGATACTTGCCGGTATCAAAGGTATCGCAATAGTACAGCTTTCAGAAAAAGATGTTATCAGGCATGAGCTGGTGCAGGAAATAATTAAAGCATATGAAGAAAACGAAAAGTGAAACAGAAACGGAATGGATACTAAAATAAAAAAGGCAATAAAAAGAAAAGCAAAAACTGATACAGGAAATAATAAGTTCAGGAATGTCATTTATTCCATGGCTGTGTTTGTGAAGAGGGGCAGGGTACAAACCACTCTGATTTTACTGACGGCATTGGCAGCAGCATTTTTCATAATACAGAATGGTGCGGCTCCCAAAACCTACAGGCTGGAGGCGAACGAGCGGTCACCGTATAATATTGTTGCCCCGAGGGATATAACCAACCTTGCGAAGGCGGAGAAAGCCGCTTCCGAAGCGGCCGATGCAGCGGAGCCGGTGTTGAAAAGCAATGAAAATGCAGCTTTTGAAGCTTACAGGAGTATTGATGATTTTTTTGACAAAATAAACAGCACCAGAAACAAGCTGAACACATATATGGAGGAGACAGAACTTACTCCGGGCAGCACCGCATATAGAAACGAGCTGGCAGTTCAGCAGAAACTTTTTACCGACGGACTTAAGGCCGGCTTTGATGAATATGGGATATTTTTATCCGATGAACAGGTGTCATATCTGGTTGCGAGAGCTGCTGAAAACGAACTGCAGGCATTCAGGTCAGTTACGATTGATCTTGTTGGCGGGCTGCTGAAGGAGCAGATAACCGAAGACAATTTATCTGAAAAAATCCTTACGCTTCAGGATGAATTCCAAAAAAGAGACTTAAGCCAAAGCCTCAGGAATATAGGCGTTGTCATTTCCAGGTCGGTTATAAAACCAAGCATTGAAATTGACGAGGAAATGACCGAAGCGAGAAAAAAACAGGTTTATGCAGAAGAGTATGAAAAATCACTGGAAAATGAAAAAATATTAAAGGGCGAAAGGATTTTGAGCACCGGAGAGCTGGTAACAGAGGATATTATGGGCATGCTCAAGGAACTTAACCTGCTGGAGAATGAGAGAAGGTACGATTTCACATACGAGGCAGGTATATTAATACTGCTTCTGCTGGGTGCCGCAATGCTCCCGATGTGGCTGAAAATGCAGGGAGGCACAGTAAAGACACTGAATAAAAAGCAGGCAGCTGTTACTGCCCTGATTTTTATGCTTGTGATGCTGACTGCAAGGGTAGCAGCAGAATATTTCCCGCCGGTTGCCATTCCTGTTTTTCTGGCGGTCATGCTGACGACGATCCTTGTTAACCAGTCCGTAGCAATGATACTGAACCTTATCCTGACGATATGCATTGCCCTTATGGTCAGAGGCGATATGCAGTTCATGTATATGTCTGTAGTGGCAGGTACTTTTACGTCGGTCATAATGTCAAAAACTTACCAGAGAAGCAGGATCGCTCTTGCAGGAATAACATGCGGACTGATAGCTGCTGCAACAGTGGCATCGGTTGGACTTATCTACAGAGAAGGCGCGGAGGCTGTACTGATAGACTCGGCAATGGCATTTATTAACGGAATAATCTGCGCTGTTATTGCTCTGGGCACGCTTCCTTTCTGGGAAACCGTCTTTAATATTGCCACACCCATGCGTCTCCTGGAGCTGGTGAATCCGAATCACCCGCTTATGAAGCGGTTGCTGCTTGAGGCGCCCGGAACATATCATCACAGTATAATGGTTGGGAACCTGGCTGAGATGGCCATAGAATCCATAGGCGGTAATACTTTGCTGACAAGGGCCGGAGCCTATTATCATGACATTGGTAAGCTGAAGAGGCCGCAGTTTTTCAAGGAAAACCAGATGGCTGAAAATCCGCATGACATGATTTCGCCCAGAACAAGCAAAGAGGTCATTACAGCGCATACGGCAGACGGCGTTCTGCTTGGGAAAAAACACAAGCTTCCGGTTTCCGTGATCGATATTATCGGGCAGCACCACGGGACAACTACGGTATCGTATTTCCTCCATAAGGCAAAAAAGAGCGGAGAAGATTACCCTGAAGAAATCAACAGTGAAGAATTCAGATATAAAGGGCCCAGACCGGATACCAGGGAAGCTGCGGCAGTTATGCTGGCTGATTGTGTCGAGGCTGCGCTTAGGTCGATGCCATCAAAGACTGAGGATGAGGTCGGAGTAATGGTCAAAAAAATCCTGAAGGACAGGCTTGATGACGGACAGCTTGACAAATGCGACATCACGCTGAAGGACCTGAATAGTATCTATGAAGCTTTTATGAGTGCGCTGGGAGGATATTTCCACAAAAGGATAGCTTATCCCGGGTTATCGGAAGAACTAATGAATGAAGATGATGCCGGAGGCAGCAAAGGGAGACAAAATACATATGGGGATAATATTTGAAGATATAAGGGAAGATTCAGGAGAGTGCGGGGTAATTGCTCTGACAGGCGAAATGACTGCGCTGATAAAGGGAGCATGCGCTGAATGCCTCAGGCAGGAAGCATTTGGCATGGAGGCAGATATCAATGTCATAATTACAGGCGACAGTCATATCAGGGAGCTGAACCGAAAGCACAGGGGTATTGCAAGAGCCACAGATGTTCTGTCATTTCCCATGCATGAGATGAAAAACGGAAAGCCCGCCGAAAAGTTCAGCATTAGTGATATGCCTGACGGTAAGCTCATGCTTGGTGACATCGTGATTTCATATGAGAGGATCCTGGCGCAGGCTGCCGCCTACGGTCACTCCAAAGAACGCGAAGCTGCCTTCCTTGCAGTTCATGGCACGTTTCACCTCCTTGGCTATGATCATTCAGATGGATGTGAAGAAAATATACTTAAAAATAAACAGGAAAAAGTGCTGGAAGCCATGGGGCTCGGAAGAGGTGAGCCTGTTCCCGCAGGGCTTGTGTCAAGGGCTGCAGCCACAAGAGAAAATGCATATGCCCCCTATTCCGGATTCAAGGTAGGCGCGGCGCTGACAGCGGATACCGCAGGTAAGATATACACAGGATGCAATGTAGAAAATATTTCCTGCGGCGCCACGTGCTGCGCGGAAAGAACGGCCATTTACAAGGCTCTTTCTGAAGGTGAAAAGCATATCAGAGCAATAGCTGTATCGTCTGACAGCGCTGACTATATTTATCCCTGCGGCATATGCCTGCAGGTGATCGCAGAGTTTTCCGACGAAGAGACAGTGGTGATATGTACAGGAAAAGACGGCAGGTATAAGGAATACAGGATAAAAAACCTCCTGCCTCATGCTTTCGGA